>URTD01000010.1 GCA_900550735.1 uncultured Collinsella sp. | reverse complement strand
GGGCGAGCGAGCGATGACCGTGCTCCCAGAGCCAGTGCTCGGGCACGTGGTTCCACTTGGCGTGCAGGCCAGGATAGGAAAGGAAGATGACCAGACCGTTTTGCGCGGCGGGGTCCTGCGCTTGGACGGTCTTGATGTCCTCGCGAATGGTATTGATAAAGCTCACCGGCCGCCCTCCCTTAGCGCCATGGCAATGCGATTCAATAAAGTATAGCGATTCGCTAGGGATTAGGAAGGACAATCTTGGCGGCATTGCGCGACAGGTGTCAGTTATGCAAACTTGCTGGTAATGGAGTCATGCTTTTGTGGGGTTGCGCACGAGGGGACGCCGCAACCGTATACTGGTCAACTTGGACGTATCCGCGCCCACAACTGAGAGGTTTTACTTCATGGGTTTCATTAATTTTATCGCCGAGCTGCTCAAAGATCCGCGCACCGCGATTGCCAGCTGGATCGCCGCCGGCCCGCTTATGGCCTACGGCTGCGTGTTCCTGATCATCTTTATCGAGACGGGCGTGGTGTTCTTCCCGTTCCTTCCCGGCGATTCACTGCTGTTCGCCTCGGGTTTCTTTGCCCACAATGGCGGCTTTAACATCGTGGCGCTTCTGGCTACCGCATGGGCCGCTGCCATTTTGGGCGATCAGTGCAATTTTATGATCGGTCACTTCTTTGGCAAAAAGATCATCGCCTCGGGTAAGGTTAAGGCCATGACGCCCGAGCGCATCAAAAAGTCCGAGGACTTCTTGGACAAGTGGGGTCACCTGGCCATCTTCCTGGGTCGCTTCTTCCCGTTTATCCGCACCTTTGTGCCCTTTATCGCTGGCATGGGCGGCATGCACTGGCGCAACTTTGTCATCTACAACGTACTGGGTGGCATTACCTGGTCAACGCTCTTTACACTGCTGGGCTACTTCTTTGGTGGCATTCCCTTTGTGCAGGAGCACTTTGAGTTGCTGATTGTTGGCATCGTTGCTGTGTCGATCATTCCGACTGTGGTCGGTCTGGTTAAGGCTAAGCTGGGCAAAAAGAACGCGTAACTCGAGCCAGCGCGCAAACCGTGCAGTCAAGGCCCGTCACCGCTTGCGGTGGCGGGCCTCTTTGCTTCGGTCAAATGAAAATACTTTAGTTAGTTAAAGAAAAACGTTTTATCCGACGCGCGTGCGGAGTACAATCTCGTGCATGCGAATCGACGTGCCATCGGCTTTGATGCTGCTCGCGTGTCCCGTCCGGCTCTACGCTCCGGGCGTGCGACGTTGCGACGCGGTCGGCCTCGGTCCTTGCGTGCGGGTTCGCGAGTATGCAACTGTGTATGTAAGGAGCGACATATGACTGTCGAGAAGAAGGATATCGATTGGGGTAGCCTCGGCTTTGGCTACATGAAGACCGATTACAGCTACGAGGCTCATTGGAAGGATGGCGAGTGGGACGAGGGCGGCCTGACCACCGACCACACCCTGCATGTCTCCGAGTGCGGTGGCATCTTCCATTACTGTCAGGAGGTCTTTGAGGGCCTGAAGGCCTACACCGCCGAGGACGGCAGCATCGTCTGCTTCCGCCCCGACATGAACGCCGAGCGCATGTACAACTCTGCCCAGCGCCTCGAGATGCCCCCGTTCCCCAAGGACAAGTTCGTTGAGGCCGTCAAGCAGGTCGTTTCTGCCAACGCCGCGTGGGTTCCGCCCTTCGGCTCCGGTGCGACCCTGTACGTGCGTCCGTTTATGATCGGCTCCGGTGACGTGATCGGCGTGGCTCCCGCTCCTGAGTACACGTTCCGCATTCTCGTGACCCCGGTCGGTCCGTACTTTAAGGGCGGCCTCAAGCCCGTCAAGCTGCGCGTTTCCGAGTATGACCGTGCTGCACCGCACGGCACCGGCAACATCAAGGCCGGCCTGAACTACGCCATGTCCCTTAAGCCCACGATGGAGGCCCATCGCGAGGGCTATGCCGAGAACCTGTATCTCGACTCCGAGTCCCGCACCTATGTCGAGGAGACCGGCGGCGCCAACGTCCTGTTCGTGAAGGAGGATGGCACCCTCGTCGTTCCTCAGTCGCACACCGACTCCATCCTGCCTTCCATCACCCGTCGTTCGCTCGTTCAGGTTGCTCAGGACCTGGGCATGACCGTTGACCAGCGTCCCGTCGAGTGGGCCGAGGTCAAGGCCGGTACCTTTGTCGAGTGCGGCCTGTGCGGCACCGCTGCCGTTATTTCCCCGGTCGGCGAGATCGACAACAAGGTTTACGGCGCCGACGAGACCGTGACCTTCCCGGCTGGCTACACCGAGATCGGCCCCGTGATGAAGAAGCTCCGCGAGACCCTGACCGGCATCCAGTCTGGTGCTGTCGAGGATAAGCACAACTGGGTTTACACCGTCGCGTAAGCTGCCTTAGCTGTCCGGCCCGAGGGCGACCTTCCTTTCCGGTGCGTCCTCGGACATGAAAGAACCCCCGCTGCGCACTACGTGCGGCGGGGGTTCTTTCATCCTGCGGAGTGCGCCGGAAAGGAAGGTCGCCCTTTTGTTTTGCTTCGCGCCATGTGGGGGCGGTGGCGACGTGCATTTTTGCGAGTATTCTGCAATCGAAGGCCCCTGCATACCGGCTTCGGGCAAAAAATCGGGAGTTCTCGATGTTTTCTACGAATGATGGGCGGGGTTATGGGCTGACAGCGTTTGATTTGCAGGGATATTCACGGTCTTTGGCATTTGTCGTGGCGCCCGAAGCCCTTGGTTATGTTGAATACTCCTAAAAATGCACGACGCTTAGAGGGGGACCTTCGCGAAAAAGGAAACCGCCCCGTCGAAGTATGCATTCGACGGGGCGGTTTATGCATTTGGCCGATTAAGGATGCGCTGTCAAACTACTAGAACTTGACGGTCGGGGCCTGGCGGGCTGCTTCGGCGGCCTCGAAGCCCTGGCGCTCCTTAAACTGGAAGATGCCGGCAAAGATGACAGCCGGGAACGTCTGAATGGCGTTGTTGTAGCTGAGCACGCAATCGTTGTAGCTCTGGCGTGCGTAGCTAATCTTGTTCTCGGTATCCTCAAGCGATGCCTGCAGCTGCGTAAAGTTGGTGTTTGCCTTAAGATCGGGATAGGCCTCGGCTACAGCGAAGAGCTGGCGCAGCGCACCGGTCAGCACGTTGTCGGCTTTCATCTTGGCTTCGGGCGTGGTGGCCTTGACGGCGGTGTTACGCGCGCTGATCACGGCGGAGAGCGTCTCCTGCTCGTGCTTGGCGTAGCCCTTGACGGTCTCGACCAGGTTGGGGATCAGGTCGTTGCGGCGCTGCAACTGCGTATCGATGTTCTGCCAGGCGTTATCGATGCGGTTACGCTTGGTGACCATGTTGTTGTAGATGCCGGCGATGGCGCAGACAATCACAATGACAACAACGATGCCGATGATGACGGTAATCATGATGTCTCCGTTTCGAATGGCCGCGGCGGCATGCGCCAGCTGCCGTTGGTATAACGCTACTAGTATACCCGCAACGTTTTACCGTGCCGAACTTTCCGGCAAGCGTTATGTTTTCGGCGGGGTCGGCACCGGGGCAAAGCGCGCGAGGTACAGGTGTAAGATATGCGACAGATTGACGAGTGTTGTCTTTGCCCTGAGGATGGCGATACGGATGGACCTTCGCATCAAGAAAACCTATCGTGCCCTGTTCGATGCCTTTACCGAGCTTCTCGAGGAGCATCGTTTTGAGGACCTGACGGTTGCCATGCTGTGCGACCGCGCCATGATTCGCCGCACGACGTTCTACAAGCACTTTCGCGACAAGAACGATTACTTTGCCTTTTATATCGATGAGCTCATGTCGGGCTTGCCGCAAAAACAGCCCGATGAGGCCGGCGCGGTATCTGCCGAGGACGTGCGCGCGCTTCGGCACGCGATTTTGGACGATGCCATGGATTTGATTCTGACGCACGAGCGGCTCATGGATAACATTTTGGCAAGCAGCATGTCGGGCATGTTGACCAACGTTATTTGCGACCGCATTGCCCGCTCCATCCGCGAGCGTGTGATGAACGTGCTTGCCGAGGATGCCCTGGCCCCCGTGTCACTTGAGACGACGTCTGAGTTTGTCGCCGGCGGTATTATTCGACTTTTCACGATATGGTGGGAATCGGGCCACGATCTTGAGCGTCGACCCGAGATAGCCGACGTGGTCGATGCACTGTTTGAGCGGACCATGACACCGGTGAATCACTAAAGTGGCGGAGAGAGGGGGATTCGAACCCCCGGAACGCTCTCGCGCTCAACGGTTTTCAAGACCGCCGCATTCAACCGCTCTGCCATCTCTCCGTGAGTCGTAATGATAGCATCGTTTTGAATTTGCAACAGGGAAGGCGAACGATGACGATCACCGAAATCGACGAGAAGTTCATGCGCGAGGCGCTGGCGGAGGCGCGAGTCGCCGCGGCGGTGGGCGAGGTGCCCATCGGAGCCGTAGTGGTGCGCGACGGTGAGGTCGTCGCGAGGGCGCACAATCGGCGCGAACTCGACCAGGACCCTTCGGCTCATGCCGAGTTCGCGGCCCTGTGCGCTGCCGCTCGGTCGCTCGGTCGCTGGCGCCTTTCCGATTGCACGGTCTACGTGACGCTCGAACCCTGCTGCATGTGCGCGGGTCTTATGGTTAACGCGCGCGTGGGGCGCTGCGTGTATGGCGCGAGCGACGCCAAGGCGGGCGCGTTGGGATCCCTATACGATTTGAATGCCGATTCGCGCCTGAATCATCGGTTTAACGTGACGGCTGGGGTCCTGGCGGATGAATGCCGCGAGCTGCTGAGTAGCTATTTTGGCGGTCTGCGCGGAGCGGGTGGCAGCGGCTGTGGCTGCGGTCCGAACCTTGAGGCGCATGCCGCCCACGCCGCGGCGCTTGCAGGTGCCGGTGAGGATGCTGGCATGGCGGTTGACTTTGGCCCTGCGTGCCGCCGGCCCCGCCGTGTGCTGCTGGCGATCGACTCCTTTAAGGGCAGCGTGTCGAGTGCACGGGCGGAGGCGGCGGTTGCCGAGGGCATGCGCCGTGTGTGGCCCGATGCCGAGGTGCGCGCGTTGCCGCTGGCGGATGGCGGCGAGGGAACGCTCGATACCGTTGCCGCCTGCGGTGGCGAGCTTGTGGCCTGCGAGGTTGCAGGCCCCTTTGGCGAGCGTGTGCCTGCCCGGATGTTAGTGGACGGCGAGCACGAGTCGGTTGTTATTGAGATGGCCGAAGCAGCAGGCATCGGGTACTCACCTTGCACGGAATCGGCGGCGCTGGCTGCTACAACCTATGGCGTGGGCGAGCTGATGCTCCGTGCAGCTCGTGTCGGGGTAAAGACTATCTATATTGGCTTGGGCGGCAGTGCCACCAACGACGGTGGCGCCGGCATGCTGCAGGCGCTGGGCGCGCGTGTGGTCGATGATCAGGGCTGCGATGTCGCCCCCGGTCTTGCGGGCCTTGAACACGTGGCGAGCGTTGATTTGGAGCCGGCGCTGCAGGCTTTGGATGGCGCTCGCATCGTTGTGCTTTCCGATGTCGAGAATCCGCTCGTGGGGCGTCGAGGCGCACTGGCGGTGTTTGGCGGGCAGAAGGGCCTGCCGGCGGATGATGTCGAGGCGCTGCGCAGATACGATGGCTGGATGGTCGGCTACGGTCGCCTGCTCGATGCGGCAATTTTCGAGGCGCGAGCCCAGGGGTTGTTGCGCACACCCGAGGGCGCACGGACATTTGGCTCGGTGCTCGGCGTGCCCGGCGCGGGCGCTGCCGGTGGCTTGGGCGCCGCGTTGCTGGCGCTCGGTGCGGAGCTGCGCTCGGGTGTAGAGACGGTGCTCGATCTCGTGGGGTTTGACGAGCGCGTGCGCGATGTCGACCTGGTCATAACAGGCGAGGGCAATATGGACGAGCAGTCCGCCGCCGGTAAGGCGCCGGTGGGTGTGGCTCGCCGCGCCAGGCGATATGGCAAGCCGGTGGTCGCCGTCGTGGGCGGCCGTGCTGACAACCTGAACGCGGTATATGAGCAAGGTATCGACTTGGTACTGCCGATCTGCCGCAAGCCCATGCCTCTCGACCAGGCGCTCAATCCTCAAGAAGCCACAACCAACCTCATCTTCGCCGGTGAGTCAGCCGCCCAAGCCTACGACCTCGCTCGCCTCTAAAACCCATCCCCTCGATAAGTTGCGGTGAAATACGGAGTGTTATTGCCTTTAAGGTGCCAATTCAGTCCGTATTCCACCGCAACTTCGAGAATGTCCATTCGAGGTTGGCTGCCTTGTGCCTTGGGTCGGACCGCCTGCCACGAAACGTGGCCATCTACTACGTTAAACCGGCCACCCTCGACCATTCCGGAATTTGCAAAAACAAAACCGCAGGTAGAAAGCTTGCCGATTTTCGAAAAAGTCGGCTATGGTTGACCCCTGTAGCCTAAACGTAGTAGATGGGCCCTTTCTGTGGTGCGGCACCAAGCCGGTCATTTTGGGATGGGACTATTTTGACTACTCATTGGCTGCTCTGGCAATCGGGCTGCAAAAGTAGTCAAAAAAGCTCCGTCCCAAATTAGCTACCTTGCTCTGGCGGGCGGGAGCAGGTAAGATATACCGAGCGCCTAGCGCGTTCGATGGGTTCGGATGACGACATGTTCCGAATCTGGTCAGGTCCGGAAGGAAGCAGCCATAAGGAGCCTCTGTCGGGCATCCGAATCCATCGAGCGCGCTTTTTTGCGCGGTTTTACCAAACCGCGCAATGCTCGACGCTGCGCGCCACCCAGGGCGACAATTTGTCATTCAAAAGGCAAGGCATGACCAGAAGGTCTATGCCTTGCCTTTTTCATGCCAACTTGTTCGCCCTGGATGTCGCTCGCTGGCTGCGCCAAAACATTGAAGGTCGCGTGGCTCGGGCGTGACCGCTGGTCCTCGGCTTTGCCTGCGGGATCGCTCGACTACCAAACACCTCGCCGCCGGCCGGGCCCCGTCGTCCAAAAATCACCCGTAAAGGCGCGTTTATCTAATTTAATCTATCCCTTAAGGAATGCTGCTCGTTGGCGTTGTCTGGGCATTGATGGCTACGTGGTTCAAGAGGCGGCGGTGCTGTTGCTTGAATTTTTGCAGTTAAAGAGGCTCGTTTCCCTAGGTTGGGGAAACGAGCCTCTTTTTGTCTCTGGGCTTGTGGATTGGTGAAGGCAGAATGCTCTGTCGGCTATTTTGAGTTCTTGATGCGGCGTGTGGCTGTGGCGGTTATTCCGAGTCCCATGGCGGCGATTCCTGCGAGTGCTATTGCGCTCGGTGCTGTGTCGCCCGTGTTCGCGAGCTTGCCGGCGGTCGTATTTGCTTGCTTGCCGCTGCTCGAGTTCGCCTGCTTGGTGGAGCTTGGTAGGGCGTCTTTGCCGGTTGCAGGCGGTGTCGCCTCGGTGGGTTGCGCTGAGCTGGAGGGTTTTGTCGTCTCGGTCGGTTTCGTTATCTCGGGCGAGGTGGCCTTGTCTGCCGCGGCCTTTGCCTCTTCGTATGCCTTGCAGGCGTCGTCATAGGCCGCTTGCGCCTTTTCCAAATCGCCGAGGAGCGCATTTCGCTTGGCTATGTCCTCGTCGATGTGGGCTTTAGCTTCCTTTGCCTCACTTTCGAAATACTGAACCTGTTTTTCCTGGCTTTCGAGCCGGCGTTGGTAGCGGTGAAGATCATCTTCACAAGATTCTTCTCGCCTTTCTGCCGTCATGATCTCCATGCGCAACTGCTTAATATGCTCCTTAATAGCTGTGCTGGGCTCCTCGCCGCCGAGTGCTTCAAGTGCCTTATCTAATTCTGCCTGAAGGCCGCTTGTCCGGTTGTGGGCCTCATCGTATTTGGCTTGGGCTGCATCGACGTTCGCTTGCATGGCGGGAAGGGGTTCCCTCCGTTTGGCGGCTTCCGCCACCACCATGTCGTAGAGTTCTTGAAATGCGGCAATGTCATCATCGATTTCCGCAATTTTCTCGGGACTTGCGGCGTTTTTGCGGCCTCGAGGTTTTTGAGCGCTTCCTGCATGGCTGCATACGCTTTTTCTTTTGCGGCGGCCGCGTCTTCTGTCTGCGGGGCGCCCGAATTGCCGTTGGCGGCGCTCGTCTGCGAAACGGCCGCACCGGTGGGGGCGCTGGTTTCTGCAGCGATCGCCGTTACGGGGGCGATTCCCGCGACAAGTGCCGTGGAAAGGGCGATGCCCACAGTTGCTCGTCTTGCTCTTCTTGCGAGAATGTCGTTCATCTCGGCACCTCATTTCAAGGGTCGGCGACTAACTTGGTAGCACTAATGTAAATATACCATGCTAGTTGACCCGACACTGGCTGGGTGTGCGCGTATACCCCTCTGAAAACCGAATCCCATTAGAAATGACGAGTTGTTTACGCTTCTTTTGGGTTCACCGTACTATCATGATTCGAATTGAGTGTGAATGATGATAGGGAGCGCCTATACATGATTGAGCTGCTCAGGCGTTTTGGTGGTAAGTTTCGCCGATATATGGTGATTGGCCCTGCGTGCAAGTTGATTGAAGTGATCTTTGACCTGCTTACACCGCTCGTGATTGCCCAGATGATCGATAAGGGTATTGGCGCACACGATGTCAGCGCCGTTATCCACTACGGCATGGTACTTGGCGCCATGGCTGTGATCGGCATCTCGTTTACGCTTGTCTGCCAAAAGATGGCGGCGCTGACCTCGCAGGGCATGGGCACCGACATTCGCGGCGCACTCTACAAGCACATCAACAAGCTGAGCTATGCCGAACTTGACCGCTTTGGCACGCCGTCGCTCATCACGCGTATCACCAACGATGTCAACCAGGTACAGCTCGCCGTGGCGCTGGGCGTGCGCATGCTCATCCGCTGGCCCTTCTTGGCGGTGGGTTCCATGGTCGCGGCCCTTGCCATCGACCTTAAGCTCGGCATCATCTTTTTGATTTGCACGCCCGCCATCGGCCTGGTGTTTTGGTTTGTCATGGCGCGCTGCATCCCGTACTACAGGCAGCTGCAGGCAAAGCTCGACCGCATCGCGCTCATTTGCCGCGAGGGGCTTTCGGGCGCCCGCGTGGTCCGGGCGTTTGTGCGCGAGGGTCACGAACGTGAGCGTTTTGCCCAGGCGGCCGATGACCAGGCGCGTGTCGCAATCGCGGTGGGCAAGCTCTCGTCGATCCTCAACCCCGTCACGTTTTTGGTGATGAACCTGGGCGTTTGCGCCATCCTGTGGGTGGGCGGCATCCAGGTCAACGTGGGCGAGCTCACGCAGGGCCAGGTCATGGCGTTCGTCAACTACATGACGCAGACCCTGACCTCCATCGTGTATGTCGCCAACCTGGTCGTGGTCTTTACCAAGGCGAGCGCCAGTGCGTCGCGTCTCAACGAGGTGCTCAATTGCGTGCCGAGCATTACCGACGAGGGCAACCAGCCGGTTGCGCTGCCCGAGCCGAGCGCGATGGGCAACGCTGTTCTGGTCCCCGCGCTGAGCTTGAACCATGCGAGCTTTTCCTTTGGCGCGGGCGCCGCCAACGTCGTCAATGACGTGACCCTGGAGCTGCCGCTGGGCAAAACGCTCGGCATTATCGGCGGCACGGGCAGCGGTAAGTCGACGCTCGTCTCGCTCATCCCGCGCCTGTACGATGCGAGCACCGGCAGCGTGAGCGTGATGGGTGCCGACGTGCGCGCCTGGCCGCTCGACCAGCTGCGTCATGTGGTTGCGACTGTTCCGCAGCGCGCGTCGCTCGTGAGCGGCACGATCCGCAGCAACCTGACCTGGCGCGACGAGTCGGCAACCGATGAGGAGCTGTGGGCGGCGCTCGATATAGCGCAGGCCAGCGAGTTCGTGCACAACAAGCCCCAGGGCCTCGGCGCCCCGGTCGAGGCGGGCGGCAAGAACTTCAGCGGTGGCCAGCGCCAGCGCCTGACCATTGCGCGTGCCCTGGTGGGCTCGCCGCAGATTCTGATTATGGATGACTCCGCCTCGGCGCTCGACTTTAAGACCGATGCAGCGCTTCGCCACGCCATCCGCGAGCGCAGCGTACGCGGTGCCGCCGCGGGCGGACTCCCGCTGACCACGGTGATCGTGAGCCAGCGCGTCTCGACCGTGCGCGATGCCGACATGATCTGCGTGCTCGACCACGGCTCGGTCGCGGGCCTGGGTACGCACGACGAGCTGTACGCAAGCTGCCAACTCTATCGCGAGATTTGCCAGTCGCAGCTTCGTCGCGAGGAGCTCGAGGGTCAGCAGGGGAGCACGACGCCCGCGTCCGCCCCGGCTGCCCCGGCATCCACTTGCGCAAAGGAGGGCTGCTAAATGAATCCGTATACTTCTTCCGGTTCGGTCGCCACGATGACGGCCAACGTGTCCGGCAACGATAACCTTAACGACCTGGGCGACGGCCCGCGTCAGCCCGGCGACCCCGAGCGCTATCCCGCTGGTGCGGTGACCCGCCGCCTGCTGGGCTATGTTCGCCCGCATCGCATTTCGTTTACGGCGTCGTTTGTGAGCGCCGCCATCTCGGTGGTCTTGCAACTCTATACGCCCATCCTCATCGGCGAGGGCATCGACCTCATCGTTGCCGCCGGGCAGGTGGACTTCGGGTCGCTGCTGCCGCTTGTTACCAAGCTCGCAATCGTCGTGGTGGGCGCGGCAGCCTTCCAGTGGCTGCAGGGCTACTGCGTCAACCGTCTATCCTACGAAACGGTGCGCGACATGCGCGTGGAGGCGAGCGACAAGCTCAGCCGCATGCCGCTCAGCTTTATTGACGGCCATGCCCACGGCGACCTCATGAGCCGCGTGGTCAACGATGTCGACCAGGTGGGCGATGGCCTGCTGCAGGGCTTTACGCAGCTCTTTACCGGCGTCATCACCATCGTGGGCACGCTCGCGTTTATGCTCTCCATTAACCTGACCATGACGCTTGTGGTGGTGCTCGTCACGCCGCTTTCCATTTTTGCAGCCGGTGCTATTGCCAAACTCTCCAACAAGAGCTTTACGGCGCAGCAACGCATTCAGGGTCAGCTTGGCGGCCACATCGAGGAATACGTGGGCGAGCAGAAGCTTGTCGACGCTTTTGCCTATGGCTCCAGCGCGCAGCTGCGCTTTGATGCCCTTAACGCCGAGCTCTATACGGCAGGCGAGCGCGCGCAGTTTATGGGTTCGCTCTCCAACCCCGGCACGCGCTTTATCAATAACATCATCTATGCCGTGGTCGCTGTGATCGGCTGCGTGGGCGTGATCACGGGCGTGCCCGCGGCGCTTACGGTGGGCGGCGTGCAGATTTTCCTGTCCTATGCTAACCAGTACACCAAGCCGTTCAACGAGGTTACCAACGTCATTACGCAAATCCAGACGGCGTATGCCTCGGCGCGCCGCATGTTTGCACTGCTCGACGCCCGCGAGCAGGAGCCCGATGCGCCAGACGCCGTGGAGCTTGCCGCCCCGCGTGGCGAGGTGACTTTTGAACACGTGGACTTTAGCTATGTGCCCGACCGCAAGCTGCTGCAGGATATCTGCATCGAGGCCAAGCCCGGCATGCGTTTTGCCCTGGTCGGCCCCACGGGCTGCGGAAAGACAACGCTCATCAATTTGCTGCTGCGGTTTTACGATATCGATGCCGGACGCATCATGGTCGATGGCCGGTCTTCGCGTGACTACACGCGCGCAAGCCTGCGCCGCGCCTTTGGCATGGTGCTGCAGGATACGTGGCTGTTCGAGGGCACGGTGGCGGAAAATATCGCTTACGGTTGCCCGGATGCCACGCGTGAACAGGTTATCGAAGCCGCCAAGCGCGCGCACGCGCACAAGTTTATCGTGCAGCTGCCAAGCGGCTACGATACGGTCATCGGCGAGGACGGCGGCATGTTTAGCCAGGGTCAAAAACAGCTGCTGTGCATCGCGCGCGTCATGCTCACCGACCCGGCGATTCTGCTGCTGGACGAGGCGACGTCGAGCATCGATACCCGCACCGAGCTGCAGGTGCAGGCGGCATTCGACGAGCTTATGGCCGGCCGTACGAGCTTTGTGGTGGCGCATCGCCTGAGCACCATCCGCAACGCCGACTGCATTCTGGTGATGCGCGACGGCGAGATTATCGAGCGCGGCACGCACGACGAGCTGCTAGCGACAGGCGGCTTCTACGCCGAACTCTACCGCAGCCAATTCGCCCAGTGAGCAAGCCCGTGGGGCAAATTAATCAGGTTTGTTTGTCCCATAGAGCGATCTTGTTATATAGCGTTCTACCAGCGCGTGAAACATTTTGACGATACTCCGTGACACAATTTGACGGCGTTTTGTGAAACAGTTTTTCGGCCATTCGTGAAACGTTCTGCGGCGGTTTCAATCCGAAGTACATACTGTTCGAAATCTGTCCAAAGATGTCGTCTGCGTCGCCAATCGGCAGAAGGTGGTTTACATCTGTTACGTTAGTACTAAGATATTCATCTAATAAATTGCAATAGTGGCTTTAGTTTTGGGGGAAACGAGGCAACGTGACTATGACGTGCTCTTTGGTGGTTAACAGCAAGAGCGGTAATACCAGGATGGTTTCGGGTGCGATCAAGCGCGCTCTGCAGGCTGCGGGCGTTGAGTTTGTCCACGCTGCGGCGTTGAGCGACGATGCGGACGCAGATCAGGTTGCGCTCGAGGCGCAGGGCGCCTGCGCGGCCGACACGGTGCTCGTCGGTTTTTGGTGCGACAAGGGCGCGTGCACGCCTTCGGTTGCCGCGCTGCTCTCCGCTCTGCACGGCAAGCGCGTTTTCCTCTTTGGTACCTGCGGTTTTGGCGCCGACCAGAGCTATTATCAGCAGATTATCAATCGCGTGACCTCCAATTTGGCCGAGGATGCCGAGCTTGTGGGTTGGGCAATGTGCCAGGGCAAGATGGGTCCCGCGGTCAAGCAGCGCTACGAGGCCATGCTCGAGCAAGATCCCGACAATGTCCGCTTTAAGATGCTGCTCGATAACTGGGTCGCCGCAAAGGATCACCCCACCAAGGAAGATCTGGACAACATGGCTGCAGCCGCCAAAAAGGCCGTGCTGGGGGAGTAGCTCCCATCGCTGACGGCGGTCGGTCCATCTTTCTAAATGAAACGTCCTCCCGGGCGTCGGGGCACGAAGTTCCCTGCTCTACAGTCCTGCGCAAGACGAAGGCCACATTAAGTGGCCTTCTTTTCGTGCGGAACTCGCGATGAACTTCGTGCCCCGCCGTCCGGGAGGACGCCTCTTTATTGATGGGAGGCCTGATAGGTCGATGGTTCCGTGCCCGGATGCGTCCAAAGTGGGACGGGCTTTCCGGATGGGCAGGCTTTCGAAAAATGCGTCCCGGAATTTGCCTTTGGAATGGGACGTAGTTTCCCGTTGAGGTGCTTTGCGGAAAGTGCATCCCACTCTGGGCGGTCGAAGTGGGACGCAATTTCCCAAAGGCGCTCCAACGGGAAATTGCGTCCCATTATTCGGTCAAGAAACGGGATGCATTTTCCCAATGAGAGCCAACCGGAAACCACGTCCCAGAATCAGCCCCCAAAGTGGGACGCACTTTCCCAACGAGCCTCAACCGGAAAATACATCCCGGAATCCAGCTGAATAGTGGGACACACTTTCCCAATCGGGTCCCAAGCGGAAACTGCATCCCATTCCAGACAAGAATTCCGGGACACACTTTCCGCAAACAAAGAAGGCCACTTAATGTGGCCTCCGTCTTGCGCAGGACTGCCCGAGCAGGCGATGTTGCCCTATACGCCCGCCCAGGTCCGCCGGGATCACTGCAGCTTGACGATTGGCGCAAAACCTTTCATCAGCTTTTTGGTCTGGCCGGTCTTTTCGAATTGAACCTCGATCATGTCTCCGGCGACCGAGATCACGGTGCCCGTGCCAAAGGTCTTATGGCTCACGGTATCGCCCGCGGCAAAGTCCTGCGATGCGCTGGCGCGATCGACCTTGCGTTCCACCGTTGGCGACACCTTAGATGACGGCTTTTTGGCTCGCGGCGCGCCCGAGCCAAAGGTCGAGGCAACACGGCCGGCGTCGGGCGAAACCCCACGATGGCGCTCGGTGCCATAAGTGCTGCCACCAAAGAAATCGTCAAAGCTCGATCCGCCGCGCGAACCGGAACCGCCGGTCGAGCGCGTATGCGAGCCAAACACCTTGCCGCCATACATGTCCGAGCCCATACCCGAGCCAAACGTGCCGTGACGGTCGCCGCGCTTCTCCCAGCCCGTGCCCTCAAAACCGGCAGAACCGATACCGCTAAACTCGATGTCCTCAAACGGAATCTCGTTGAGGAAGCGCGAGCGCGGGTTGGCAGAGGTCGAGCCGTAGGTGCGACGCGTGGCCGCATAGGTCAGGAACAGGCGCTTGCGAGCGCGCGTGATGGCGACGTAGGCCAAGCGACGCTCCTCCTCGAGCTTGCCCGGATCGTCACTACCGCCAAAGTCGTGCACGTGCGGGAAGATACCCTCCTCCATGCCGGCCACGAACACCGCCGGGAACTCCAAGCCCTTGGCGGAGTGGATGGTCATCATGGTAATGGCATGCGTCTCGCCGGCCAGGGAATCCAAGTCGGAGCGCAGGGCCAGCCACTCCATGAGTGCCGGCAGCGCCTTACAGGTGAGCGGACCGTAGGTGCGCTCAATCTCGCCGGCATGCACGGCACCCGCCGGCAGCTCCGTCGGTGAGGCATAGGCGTTGCCCGCGATGGCGGCGGCCAGGGCATCCTGCGGAGACAGCGCCGGAGCGGCCAAGCTATCGAGCGGATTGGAGCCCGCGGCGTCACGCGCGCCAACGAGCGCCTCAAACGAGGATGCCGGGGCGGACGGCCCCGGCTCGGGCGCGGGCGCGCTCAGCACGACAGGCTCGAGCTCGACGCTGGCAGGTACATCGGCAACACCGGCAGCGCGCAGCTCTTCCAAGCTCTCGAGCGTACCTTCGATATCCTCGTGCGTCTCCTCGAATTCGGCGGCAACGCCCAGGAATTCCTGGATGTTCTCGGCGCGGCTCTCGGACTCCATGGTGCCCTCGGCGCGGAAAGCCTGCAGCAGGCCCGTCTTATCGACAATCATCTCGACGACGTCCTTGAGCTCGCCGTCCATGCGGCGGCCCTCGCGCACCAGCGCCACAAAGCTCGACAGGCCGTTACGCACCTTGGCGCTAAACATGCCGGTCTCGGCGCACGCGATCTCACAAGCCTGGAAGAACGAGCAGCGGTTGTCGCGCGCCAGCTGCTCGATCTTTTGGATCGAGGTGGAGCCGATGCCGCGGCGCGGCGTGTTGATGACGCGCTTGACGCTCATCTCGTCTGCCGGGTTCACGATCATCTTGAGGTAGGCCATGACGTCGCGGATCTCGGCACGGTCGAAGAATCGCGTGCCACCCACGATCTTGTAGGGCACGCCTGCGCGCAGGAACATATCTTCGAGGATACGCGACTGGGCGTTGGTGCGATAGAACACGGCGATATCGTCGTAGCTCGTGCCCTTGGAGTGCAGCTTTTCGATCTCGCCGGCAATCCAGCGGCCCTCGTCGCGCTCGTCGCTCGCCTGGAAGGCCTGGATCTTCTCGCCATCGCCCTCGGCCGTAAACAAGCGCTTGTCCTTGCGCTGCGAGTTGTGGCGCACCACAGCATTGGCGGCGCTCAAGATGTGACCCGTGGAGCGATAGTTCTGCTCCAGCTTGACGGTCTTGCAGTTTTTGAAGTCTTTCTCAAAGTCCAGGATATTGGTGATGTCGGCGCCACGCCAGCTATAAATGGACTGATCGTCATCGCCCACGACCATGAGGTTTTGGTACTTGGCGGCCAGCAGGTTGGCGATCTCGTACTGGACGTGGTTGGTGTCCTGATACTCGTCGACGCTAATGTAGCGGAAGCGCTCCTGGTACTTGTCGAGCACCTCGGGGCGGGTGCGCAGCAGCTCGAGCGTGCGCACGAGCAGATCGTCGAAGTCCATCGCGTTGGCGGCGCGCAGGCGGCGCTCCAGCTCCAGGTAGACCTGCGCAGCCTTTTTGTCATTAGGGCTGTCGGCGGATTTGAGCATGTCCTCGGGCCCGATCATGGCGTTTTTAGCCGAGCTGATCTTGCTGCGGATCATGTTGATGGGGAACTGCTTTTGCTCGATACCGAGCGCCTGCATAATGTCACGCACCATGCGCTTTGAGTCATCGTCATCGTAGATGGTGAACTGACCGGTGTAGCCCAGCAGGTCGGCGTCCTCGCGCAGCATGCGCACGCACATGGCGTGGAAGGTGCACACCCACATGCCGCGGGTACCGCTGGGGATGAGTGCCGCCAGACGCTCGCGCATCTCGGCCGCGGCCTTGTTGGTAAACGTGATGGCAAGGATCTGCCAGGGCTTAACACCCAGGTCGCCGAGCATATGTGCGATGCGGAAGGTCAAGACGCGGGTCTTGCCCGAGCCGGCGCCGGCAAGCACCAGCAACGGACCCTCGGTGGTCAGGACCGCCTCGCGCTGGGCGGGATTAAGGCTGTCGATGTCGACGAGCGGCTTGGCGGGCTTGGGTGCCGGCGCGGGAGCGTCGTAGATGTCGAGCGGAACGAGCTCGGGCTCCGGCGCAGCGGGGGCGGTGTACGCATCGAGCGGCACGGGTTCCGGCGCGGGCGGCACGGGTACCGCGGTGTTCTTTTCCCAGGGCAGGGGCTGGGTCATGGGCGACTCCTCATCTGACGGACGGCGCGCCTGCGGGCAGCGCCATAGTTTGAGCCGTACCAGTATACCGAGCCGCGCGGACACCGACGCAAATCACACCTCGACTCCGTGCGCCACCGTCAGGCCCGCCCCAGCGGATTTGGCGCAATGGGGTCAGGTTACTTTGCACCAATCTATTGACAATCACGAAACCACCGATGTCATGGCAGCAGCAGCGAGCGACGGTCAGGGCGAACAAATTGGCATGAAAGGGGGCGGCATAGACCTTTTGGTCATGCCACCCCCTTTGAATGACAAGTTGTCGCCCTGACCGCCGCGCAGCGTCGACTAAGTTAGAGGCCGAGCATCGGCTCCAGGACGAAGAAGTACGCGAGCACCACGATGCCCAGAATGATGCGGTAGACGCCGAAGCACTTGAAGTCGTGACGGCGGACGAAGCCCATGAGCCACTTAATGGCGATGAGCGAAACCACAAAGGCCACAACGCAGCCCACGCCCAGGATGGCGACCTCGTTGGCGCCGAACGTACCGCCCATGATGAAATACTTGACCAGCTTGAGCGCACTCGCGCCAAACATGACAGGGATGGCCAGGAAGAACGTAAACTTGGACGCCACCGAACGCGTGCAGCCCAAAAGCAGGCCGCCGATGATGGTGGAACCGGAGCGCGACGTGCCCGGAATCAGCGAGAGCACCTGGAAGCATCCGATGCCCAGTGCGGTCTTCCAACTTAGGTCCTCGAGCGTGGCGATGGAGCCAAAGTCCAGATCCTCGTCATCGCCCTCGTCCTCGGCAACATCTGCCGCGGGCGCCGCAAAGTGTGCACCGGCGGGACGTCCACCCGACACCACAGCACGCGAACCAAACGAACCGGCAACGGCCATTTCCTCGCGCTTGCTCGCGCGCCAGTTCTCGATCACGATAAACAGCACGCCGTACACAATGAGCGCCAGCGCCACGACGGGAGCATTGTAGAAATGCTCCTCCATCCAGTCGTTGAGCGGCAGACCGATCGCCGCCGCAGGAATGCAGCCGAGCACAATCTTGCCCCACAGCACCCAGGTGTCACGACGGCCCTCCTTGCCCTTGCTGGGCGAGAACGGATTGAGCTCATGGAAGAACAGCACACAGACGGCCAGAATGGCGCCGAGCTGAATCACGACCAGGAACATATTCCAGAACGTCTCGCTCACGTTCATCTTGACGAACTCGTCCACCAAGATCATGTGACCGGTCGACGAAACAGGCAGCCATTCGGTGATGCCCTCGACCAGGCCCATGAAGGCAGATTTTAGAAGCTCGATAATATCCAAAGGGACCCCCTCGTTAGACACCCGCCGATATTGTTCTGCGGACGGTGCGGGCGATGTCCCATTATCAACCGTTGGCGGCGCGCCTGCGCCTACCCTTACCAAAAAACTCGCCCGTTCACAGAATTGCGAGCGGTCAAACCCAAATCCTTGGGTATAACTGCAACAAGATAAAGTGTCCGGCGGCCAACGCGCCCGCGCCCGCCCGACGCACGAGCCCCGCGCCCGTGCGATAGACCAAGGAGGAAACCATGAACGAGGGCTACACCAAGGTATTTGTTTCACTCGACGGTACTGAGCAGCAGGATTTTGTGCTCGCACGCGCCATCAAGGTCGCCGCGAACAACGGCGCCAAGCTAATCATCGGCCACGTTATCGATTCCACGGCGCTCGAGAGCGCCGGTTCCTATCCGGTCGATCTGGTCAACGGCCTAGAGGAGGCATTTAAGAACTCCATCGCCAAGCAGCTCGAAGAGGCCAAGGCCAATCCCGATATTCCCGAGGTCGAGGTCATGATTCGCGCCGGCCGCATTCGCGAGACGCTCAAGGACGAGATGCTCGACGTGGTCAAGCCCGACCTGGTGCTCTGCGGCGCCCGCGGCCTGTCCTCGATCAAGTATGCGCTCCTGGGCTCGATTTCGACGTTCCTGCTGCGCAATACGGACTGCGACATCTTGGTCGTGAAGTAGGTTCCTTCCCGCCGGCGCAGGGCCTGCGGGGTTATCACGCCGACGTCCTCGCCGCTTCGCGGCTGCGGGATGTCGGCTTAGATAACCCCTCCCGGCCTTGCGCCTTCGTCACCGTACTTCAACGAGTTGGCTGATAAAAGATGGCGTGCCGCCCCGTTTGGGGCGGCACGTTTTGTTTGGGCGGCCGTTTGCCGTGTGCGTTACTCAAAGTATTGGAACTTGTTCGTTGAAAAAGCGAATGTTACGACAAAGCCTTCGCCCGGCTCCGATGCCGCGGTGACGTCGATGCCCATCTTGGAGCACAGGCGCGCCACCAGGTAGAGGCCGATGCCCGTTGCGCGCTTGGTGGTGCGGCCGTTGTCGCCGGTAAAGCCCTTCTCGAACACGCGCGGCAGGTCGGCCGCGCTCACGCCGCAGCCGTTATCCGCGACGGCAAGCTCGATGCGCTCGCTTGCCAGGCCCTCGTCCAACAGCGCACCCGAAAACACGATCTTCGCGCCATCCTCGCGCGCATATTTAATGCTGTTCTGAATGAGCTGGCCCAGAATAAACTCGAGCCACTTCTCGTCGGTAAAGACCTCAAAGTCGAGGTTCTCGCACACCGGAGCCACGTGCGCCGCGATAAGCTCGCGCGCGTTGGCTTTAATCGCGCCCGTCACCAAGGTCTTGAGATCCCAGCGGCGAATCAGGTAGTCGCGCTCCACGACTTCCGAGCGCGCATAGTACAGCGCCTGGTCGATATAGCGCTCCACGCGGGCAAGCTCGCGACCAAGGTCATCTACGCGCGACAGGTCATCTTCGCTGCCGTCCAGGTTTTCCAAAATCAGATGGGCTGCCGCCAGAGGCAGCTTGGCCTCGTGGACCCAGCTCTCGATATAGTCGCGATAGTCATCGGTCTGACGCCTGCCTTCGGCAACCTCGTCGCAAGCGGCTTTGCCCACCCGGCGCAAGACCTCGTATTCGAGCTCGCCCTCGGCATAGGTCGGGCATTGCACCATCTCCTGCACCCATGCGGGACTCTCGAGCTCCTCTGCCGCACGCTCCAGCTGGCGCAGAAAACGACGACGGCGCGCGTATTCGATCACGATGCCGAGCATGCCAAAGATAAAGGACACGCCGACCGCCACGACCACGATAGAGACGGGTGCACCGGCGACCGTCAGCACAAAGCAGCTCAGCAGCACGCCACACGTCCACACGGCGACGGGAAGCAGCGCGTCTTTAAAGAACTTGCCAAACGACATAGCCGGCCCCTAGACCGAATAGCCTTGGCCGCGGTGCGTTGTCAAATACCCCTTGATGCCGATTTTTTCGAGCGTGGTGCGCAGGCGGTTGATGTTGACGGTGAGCGTATTGTCGTCCACGAAGGCGTCGGAGTCCCACAGGTCCTGCATGATGGCCGAGCGCGAAACAATCTTGCCCGCGCGGCTCAGAAGCAGTGAGAGGATACGCAGCTCGTTTTTGGTGAGCTCGGTGCTAGTGCCGGTTTGCGTGTTGGTAACCATGGAGCGGGCGAGGTCGAGCTCCAGCCCCTTGTGGACAAGTGTGCTGCGCTCGCCTGCCGCCGCGGTGCGACGCAGCAGTGCGTTGATGCGCGCCACGAGCACACGGGCGCTGTAGGGCTTGGGAACAAAGTCGTCCGCGCCGAGCGTCATGGCCATGACCTCGTCGATCTCGGTCGTGCGCGACGTGAGGACGATAATGGGAACCTCGGATTCGCGGCGAACCTCGTGGCAGATATGCTGGCCGTCCTTGACGGGAAGTGTGAGGTCGAGCAGCACCAGGTCGGGCGCGGCGGCGAGAATATCGCGCGAGACATGCTCAAACGATTCGCAGGCCTCGATTTCAAACCCGGCGCGGGCAAGGATGTCGATAAGCTCACGACGAATGGGCTCGTCGTCCTCAACGACATAGATCAGCGCCATGTGTCCTCCCATTTCGCGTAACTCGCACCTTCCACACCATTATGCCCACGGCGTCGCAACGATACGACCCCGTGGGCACCTAATATGACAAAAGTGTTCGATAGCCTTAAGAGAAAATAGGGGCCTCGGTCCTAAACCGATCGGCCCCATCACTTCGACCTCGAGCCTCTACTCGAGCGTACGCATGTATGCAGAGATGGCATCCAGGCCCTTCTGCAGGTCGTCGGTGTTATCGGAGTATGCATAGCCGATGCGCATGCTCTTGGGCTCCTCGAAGCAATCGCCCGGGGTGACGAGCGCGCCGGACTTCTTAATCATGTCGATGCAGAACGTCCTGGAGTCGATGTCGTAGTCGTAATACACGAGCGCAGTGGTACCCGCCTCGGGCTTGACGAACGACAGGTGCGGCTCGCTCTCGACCCACTTCTCCAGAACAGCAAGGTTCTGACGGACGATGCGACGGCTGCGCTCAAGGATCACGGAAGCGTTGCCCAGAATCAGCTCCGCCACCGACTCGCTGAATATGCCGGCGGAAATCAGGTTGTAGTCGCGATGCGAGAGCAGCGCGCGACGGAGCTCCGGGCTCTTGGTGACCGCCCAGCCCAGACGCAGGCCGGCGAACGACCAGACCTTGGACATGGATGCGGTGACGATGGCCTTGTCGTACAGGTCGATCACGGACTCGGAGTACTCATCCGTCTGAGTAAGCAGACGGTAGACCTCGTCGCAGAGCACCCACACGTCGTGTTTGCGTGCGACCTCGACAATCGCCTTGAGCGTATCGGTGTCGAGCAGGGCGCCCGTGGGGTTGTCCGGGTTATTGATGCAGATGAGCTTGGTATCGTCGGTCACCAGGGCATCGAGCGCGTCGACGTCGACGTGGTAGCCGTTCTTGCGATCGAGCTGAAGGATATCGACCTTCGCACCGCACATCTCGGGAATCGAGTAAAGCTGCTGGTAGGTGGGCTTGACGGAAACTACGTGATCGCCCGGTTCGACGAGCGTGGAAATAACCAGGGAGTTGGCACCGGTCGCGCCGTGCGTGGGCACGATATGCCCGGGCTCAACCGTCTTATAGAGACGCGCGACCCCCTCGAGGAAGCCAGGCTGTCCCTCGATGTCTCCGTAGGTGAATCGGCGCGAGCACAGGTTATCGAGCCACGCCCTCTTGTCGGTATTCGTAAGCTCGAACAGCTGGTCGAGCGTGAGGGAGTAGACGCACGTCTCCGCAACGTTGTGGGTGCACTTGGTCTCCCACTCGTTCATCCACTGCTCGACGGCGAAATCCTTGATCTGCATTGTCGTTTCCTTTCCTTGACTTTCTTACAGTTCCACCACGGTGCCCAGCCCCGCCTCGATGGCGCGGTCGTAGGCGATTTTCGATGCCGAAAGGTCCTGAACGGCGATGCCCGACGTATCGAACACCGTCACCTGCTCGTCATCCGAACGCCCCGCAGCCGTGCCGGCGATGACTTCGCCGAGCTCCGCTCTAATGTCCTCGGGCGTGATGACACCCTCGGCAACCGGAATCTCCAGCTCACCGGACGCGACCGATTGCTCGCGGTCGTCGACGTAAACAGCGGCACGGGTGGCAAGCGCCGAGGCGAGCTCCTGCTTGCCGGGCATGTCGGCACCGACGCAGGAGATATGCGTACCGGGGCGCACCCATGCATCGGGGATGATGGGCTTGGTCGCCGGCGTGATCGTCACGATGATGTCGGCCTCTGCCGCGACACCTTGGCCGTCGGCCGTCGCCTCGATGGAATAGGTGGATGCCTCGCGAACATGCTCGCAGGCGCCCAAGATATGGGCGACCTCGTCTCGCATGCGCTCGACGCGGGCCTCGGGCGCGGCATCGGAAACCGGCTCCCACACCTTGACCTCACTCACTTTGGGACAGGCGGCGAGCACGCCCGCCACCATATAGGTGCTCATATGGCCGGCACCCGCAACAAGCAGTTTGGACGCATCCGCCCGAGCCAGCCACTTGGCACCGAGCGCAGCGGCGGCACCGGTGCGAAGTCCAGTGACGGCGGAGGCATTGAGCAGCGTCAACGGCTCTCCCGTCGCGTTGTCGCACAGCAGCGTGGTGCCAAAGATCTCGGGCAGCCCCTTTTTGGGATTCTGAGAGAACCAAGCAGTGAGCTTGAGACCGAAGAGGCCGCTTCACGCTAACTCGCCCGAGCGGATATCCATATCGGCCACGCCGGGTTCGAACTGCTCATATACCATCGGCCACGCAACACCCTTGCCCGTTGCCTTCTGGCGATATGCCTCCTCCACGGCAGCGATTGCATCCTCAATCGTCAGCACCTTGGAAACTTCCTCGGCCGAAAGCACCACCATCTGCCCCATCATCGCTCCTCTCAGCGAAAGCTTTACGTTGCTTCACTGTACGGTTTAGTAACGATGCCGCCAAGGATCATTTCTTGTTGGAATCTACAACGATTTTCGATCTGATTTTTCGTTCTATCAGCAGGTATTTGAACTATTTATCGCATCAAAGGCATACGGATGTGCAATTATCCTATTTGTACAGGTACTTATTGTAATGATTTACAAGGTGATGCTGATGCTATACACCATCTCGGACTTCTCACGGGAATATGAGGGGTCGGTCCGTATAATCGCCGGCAGCGATGGCGTCTCGCGTGCCGTCTCTGGCGTCGGGATCCTCGATTATGAACTCATGCCCGGCCTCAAGAACAAGTACCAGCGCGTCAACTTCAGCTCAGACGAGATCATCCTCAGCACTTTCCTCTATGCGAAGGACGACCCGTACCTCATCACTGAAGCCGTGAAATACCTCGTCGCCAAGGGAACGAGCGGTCTCATCATCAAAAACGTCCTGCACATCCCGATTCCCGACCAAGCCATCCGCTACGCCAACGCGCGGCACTACCCGGTCTTTCTCACGACCGACGACTCACTGTTCTTTGACAGCGTCATCTATGAGGTCAAACGGCATATCGAGCAGCTCGCGTCCATCGACTTCGTACAGCGCGAGATCGATGCCCTGAGGACAGACGTATCGCCCGAGTCCATCTGCCGACGCATCCGAGGCCTCAACCCGTCATTTCTGGACGAAGCGGTCGCCCTGTTCGCATCGTTTGCAGAGCCCCTCGACCCGCGTGCGTTTTTGCAAATCGAACGTCTCTGTGCAAAATCGACCCTCGCCGGATGCCACAACATGCTGGCACCCTATGACGGAGGTTTGTTATTCGTAGCGACAAGCGACTCGGAACAGACGCTCGATGTGGAGCGAATCGTGCAGGCACTCACGGAGCTCATCGAGGCTAGCGGTATCGATGGCGGAGCGGAAGGGCTCGGCATCAGCGATATTCTGTTTGGGGACGAGGCGGTGGCGCAGGCGATCTCGCAGGCGATTTACGCACAGCGCCTATCTTGTCAACGAGCCGAGGGTCCCGTCCGCTATACGCAGCTCGGCATCCTGAGAACCGTGATGCCTTTTGCGGAAACCCCGGAGATGCGATCGTTCTCGGAGGCGATTCTCTCGCCGATACGTGAGCACGACAGTGAGCATGGCAGCGAACTGGAATCCACGCTCGCCGCATTCATTGAGAACGACCGACGTATCG
>URTD01000009.1 GCA_900550735.1 uncultured Collinsella sp. | reverse complement strand
AGCGACCTGACCTACGTGCGCGTCGGGGCCTCGTGGAACTACGTCTGCCTGCTCGTCGACCTCTACAACAGAGAGATCGTCGGTCACTCCGCCGGGCCCAGGAAGGACGCCCGGCTGGTCAAGTCGGCGTTCGCGACGGTCTCCTTCCCCATCTCGGACATCGAGGTATTCCACACGGACCGCGGCAGCGAGTTCGACAACGCCGAGATCGACCTGATGCTCGAGACCTTCGGCATAGAGAGGTCGCTGTCGGCCAAGGGCTGCCCCTACGACAACGCCGTCGACGAGTCGACCAACAGGATACTGAAGGCCGAGCTCGTCCACCGCGAGACGTTCGGCACGACGCGCGAGCTACGGGCCAAGCTCTCGGACTACGTGAACTGGTACAACAACTTCAGGATCCACTCGACGCTGGGCTACATGTCGCCGGTCGAGTTCAGGGAAGCGGGGCTGTCCCTCCCGGAATCGTCCAAATAGGTGTTGCCAATCCACTGCGGCCGGTGGGCGTTCTCTCGTCGAAGACGAGCCCGTGCCTGAGCAGGAACTTGGAGAGCCGCTGCTTCGAGCGCGAGAGGTCGTCCCTCGCGTCCTCGAGCGCCCTGGTCAGGTCGCGGGCGGCCTCGCACTCGTCGTCGGGGACCCACACCTCGACCACGTTGCCGACCGACAGCATGCGGGCGAGGAACTCGGCGTCGTTGCGGTCGTTCTTCCTGCGCCTGTCCGCGCTGGGCTTGATCATCTTCGAGACGGCGCCGACCGCGCAGTCGACCCCCAGGCCGGAGAGCCTCTTCTGCAGGTCGAAGCCCGTGACCCCGGACTCGTACACGCACCTGGCCCTGGGGTCCACGGAACGGACCCACTCCGCGACGGCGCCGGCGTCGTAGCCGAAGGTCGCGGCACGTACCTCCCCGGTCATGACGTCGAGGGAGACGGCCTTTATCGAGCGGGCGTGGACGTCGAGGCCGATGAAGGTGGTAGTATCGAGCATGGGAGCCCCTTCCATGAATGCGGCGTGGCCGCCACGGTTGGATTAGACACTCACCATTGTCGGCCTAATCCGCGGTCTTTCATGCAGCAGGGGCTCTCAATGTTTTTATGTCCTGCTCATATCGTCTGTGCCGGCACTTTGGGACACTCCTTGTCAGAAGAGTGATGCAAGGTGCTCGTCCTTTACTTTACTGAGATAAAGTGAACGCCGAGATTCGTAACCCGCTGGCAACCGTTCTATGGCACGATATTGAACGAATGTATGCTATGCGCCCAAATCTTTTGGGCAGAGTGGGAGACAGTATGGTTAAGCTGTACGAGGACGGCATCTACCTGCGCGGCGGCAGCGAGGTTGTGCCTGCGGCCGAGGCTGCCGAGCGCGGTATTACGCAGACACCCGAGGATGCCAAGCGTGGCACCATCGCGTATTCGATCCTCCAGGCACACAATACGTCCGGAGACCCCGAGGCGCTCAAGATTCGCTTCGATGCCATGGCGAGCCACGACATCACCTTTGTCGGCATCATCCAGACGGCGCGCGCCTCGGGCATGGAGCAGTTCCCGCTGCCTTACGTGCTCACCAACTGCCATAACTCGCTGTGCGCCGTGGGTGGCACCATCAACGAGGACGACCACGTCTTTGGCCTTTCGGCTGCCAAGAAGTACGGCGGCATTTTCGTCCCGCCGCACATCGCCGTCATCCACTCCTTTATGCGTGAGAACTTCGCCGGTTGCGGCAAGATGATCTTGGGCTCCGACTCGCACACCCGCTACGGCGCCCTAGGCACCATGGCCGTGGGCGAGGGCGGCGGCGAGCTGGCAAAGCAGCTGCTGCGTGACACCTACGATGTTGCCTACCTCACGGGTACCCCGCGCCCCGGCGTTGGCCCACACGACGTGGCACTCGCTATCATCCGCGCCGTCTTTGCCAAGGGCTACGTTAAGAACAAGGTCATGGAGTTCGTGGGCCCGGGTATCGCGAGCATGACGACCGACTACCGCAACGGCGTCGACGTCATGACCACCGAGACCACCTGTCTGTCGAGCATCTGGGCCACCGACGAGGACACGCACGCGTTTTTGACCATGCACGGCCGCGGGGACGACTACCGCGAGCTCAAGCCCGCCGATGTCGCCTACTACGACGGCTGCGTCGAGGTCGATCTGTCGAGCATCAAGCCCATGATCGCGCTGCCGTTCCATCCTTCCAACGGCTTTGAGATCGACGAGCTCAACGAGAACCTCGAGGACATCCTGCACGAGGTGGAGCTCGAGGCCGCCAAGATCGGCGAGGGCAAGACGCGCTTTAGCCTGCTCGACAAGATCGTCGACGGCAAGCTGCACGTGCAGCAGGGCGTTATCGCCGGCTGCTCGGGCGGCAACTACGACTCCGTGGTCCCGGCTGCCCGCGTGCTCAAGGGCGCCAACACCGGCTGCGGCGAGTTCTCGCTGTCGGTCTATCCCACGAGCCAGCCCGTGGCACTCGAGCTTACACGCCGCGGCTATATCTACGACCTCATGGAGGCCGGCGCGATTGTGCGCACGGCATTCTGCGGCCCGTGCTTCGGCGCCGGCGATACGCCCGCCAACAACGGCCTTTCGATCCGCCACACTACGCGCAATTTCCCCAACCGCGAGGGTTCCAAGCCGGGCAATGGCCAGCTGAGCGCCGTGGCCCTGATGGACGCTCGCTCCATTGCGGCGACGGCTGCCAACGGCGGCGTCCTGACGCCGGCGACCAATCTGCCCGAGGAGACTTGGGACGAGGCCTGCGAGTACACCTTTGACGACGCGCCGTACAAAAAGCGCGTGTACTGGGGCTTTGGCAAGGCGGAGCCTGCCGACGAGCTGGTCGAGGGTCCCAACATCAAACCGTGGCCCGCGATGGAGCCTCTCGGCGACGATATCCTGCTCAAGGTGTGCTCCAAGATCATGGACCCGGTCACCACGACTGACGAGCTCATTCCTTCGGGTGAGACGAGTTCCTTCCGCTCCAACCCGCTGGGCCTGGCCGAGTTTACGCTCAGCCGCCGTGACCCTGCCTACGTGGGTCGTTCCAAGGAAGTCGACGCCGTGGAGAAGCGCCGCGTTGCCGGCGAGGCCGCAGGCGACCTGGCGGCACTCGATGCCGAGCTTGCGGGCGTGTTTGAGGCGCTGGCCGGCGCGGGCGTCGCGGCAGATGCCAAGGCGACCGAGTACGGCTCCATGCTCTATGCCAAGAAGCCCGGTGACGGTTCTGCCCGCGAGCAGGCTGCGAGCTGCCAGCGCGTAATTGGCGGTCTGGCCAACGTCGTCCACGAGTACGCCACCAAGCGCTATCGCTCCAACGTGATGAACTGGGGCATGGTGCCCTTCCAGATGGAGGCCGAGCCTAACTTTGAGGTGGGCGACTACGTCTTTGTGCCGGGTATCCGCGCCGCGCTCGATGGCGACCTAAAGGACATCGCCGCCTACGTTGTGCGCGCCGACGGCACGGTTGAGCAGATTGAGCTCTATATTGCCGATATGACGGCAGAGGAGCGCGCCATCGTCAAGGCCGGCTGCCTGATCAACTACAACAAGTTCAAGGCCGCTGCCGAGTAACGCACTTAATTGTCCGCCCGGGGCTTACCCTTTCCCGCCCGCTCACGCGCTTCGCGAGGGTCGCGTTCGGGAAAGGGTAAGCCCCGGGCTACATTTTTGCGTTCTCGTTGGGTCTTGAAGGACGCTAATAAATAGACTTGGTTGATGCCGCCTCTGTTAATGGGGCGGCTTCTTTTTGTCGAAAACCACCACAAAGGGGACAGGCACCTTTGTGGTGGCGGGGGTGAGCTCAATGTCGGTGCGCACGTTGAGCGACATTCCAATAAGCACCTCTACAGGATTTCATCTGGGTTGGCGGGTTTGGTTGTTTTGGGGATGCCGAGTTTGGATGACGCGAAATCGTCAACATTGTCCTTAATTCCGTCTTTGGTGTAGACAGTGACCATATAGGTGCTGTGTCCGAATTCGCCCTTGTCGCGTGTTGCCCAGGCATCCCAGTAGGCGGCCCCGTTTCGCCCTTTGATTTTTCCGACACGGCGGAGTTCTGTTCGCTTTAATTTCTGGTTGCTATAGATGGTTCGACCGGCCTCCTCGGTGAGCCCGCACTGCCCAAGTAGCTTATCGAGGACTTGGTTCATGTGGCGCTCGTCGGTGTTTGGAGCATAGCCGTAAGCGAGGGTGATGGAGTCGAGGGGCTGGTCGTCGATCAAATAATTCATCGCCTGAGGTTCAAGGCAGAAATAAGGAGATCGTCCGTCGATCTGATCGAGCAGCGGTAACTTTGACCGCCAAATTCCGGTGGGAATTCCATCTTCGTAAAACACGCCGCGACAGATAAAGGAGAGCGAGGTGGCACGCGAGCCGGCGTCGACCATTCCGCATAAATCGAAGGGCGAGGCGATGCCAAGGGAAAAGGGCGTGGCGACGATAAGGAAGAGCATAACGATGGGTATGGCGAGAATGGCGATGACGTTGCGACCGGTGGAATGAGGCGGCTTCATATGCGCTCCTCGAGACAAAGAGCAGGCAAGCTCGATGACAAATGAATAATCTCAGCTAACAATTCAATTTTAATCTCATAACGTG
Organism: uncultured Collinsella sp.; assembly: GCA_900550735.1. Lineage (GTDB taxonomy): Bacteria > Actinomycetota > Coriobacteriia > Coriobacteriales > Coriobacteriaceae > Collinsella. The sequence continues at coordinate 20,662 of URTD01000009.1, read as the reverse complement.
TGACAGCTGGCCGTCGAAACCGAGAATCACCGCAAAGGTGCCTGTCCCCTTTGTGGTGATTCTCGGTTTGTCTCGATCTGTAACAGTTAGACCCTAATTTGCCGATTAGATGTTACAGATTGAGACAAACGGTTGCCGCTGGTCATTTTCTCTCGATCTGTAACATCTAGGATCAAAAATGGCTGCTAGATGTTACAGATCGAGACGGTAGTGCGCCTGGGCAGCGGCGGGCCGACATCTCTATCCCCTATCTCTCAATCACTCAGAAAATCTTATATATAGAGACTTAGATTTGTGTATAAGATCGCGCAAAGCTGGCAACAATACTTCTCGAACAACGTGAAGCCGCCCCGTAGGGCGGCCGCCCCAAGAGAGGTGATTCCATGAGAATCGATAAGCTAGCAATGACGTCGCGCGAGGCGCTGCAGACCGCCATGAGCACGGCTGCCGATGCGCAGGCTGGCGCGGTGGAGCCGATTCACCTGCTGTCTGCCCTGCTCGGTGCCGGCGAGCGCAATATCTCCGTGATCATCGAGCGCATCGGTGCCGACCCGGCTCAGCTCGCACGCTCCACGCAAAATGCCATCGATCACGCGCCCAAGGTTTCGGGCGAGGGCCAGCAGATGGGCCTGTCCAACGAGCTCGTCCGCGTCATCGAGAAGGCCGAGAAGAAGGCCACCAAGATGGGCGACAGCTTTGTGGTGACCGAGCATCTGCTGATGGCACTTGCCGAGGACAAGGGCGAGGCCGGCCGCGTTCTGCGCGACGCAGGCGTCACCAAGGAGCGCATCGAGCAAGTCTACGAGGAGCTGCGCGGCGATGACCGCGTGACGTCTGCCGAGGACAAGACGCAGTTTGAGGCGCTGGAGCAGTACGGTCGCAACATCTGCGACCTCGCCCGCGCCGGCAAGCTCGACCCGGTCATCGGCCGTACCGACGAGATCCGTCGTACCATCCAGGTCCTGTCCCGCCGCACCAAGAACAACCCCGTGCTCATTGGCGAGCCGGGCGTCGGCAAGACGGCCATCGTCGAGGGCATCGCCCAGCGTATCGTGGCCGGCGACGTGCCGAGCACGCTGCGCGACCGCGACCTCATCGAGCTCGACATGAGCGCGCTGGTCGCCGGTGCCAAGTACCGCGGCGAGTTCGAGGACCGCTTGAAGGCCGTACTCAAGGAAGTCCAGAAGTCCGAGGGCAAGGTCATCCTGTTCATCGATGAGCTCCACACCATTGTGGGCGCGGGTGCCACCGAGGGCTCCATGGACGCCGGCAACATCCTCAAGCCGGCGCTCGCCCGTGGTGACCTGCATGCGATCGGCGCGACCACGCTCGACGAATACCGCAAGTACATCGAGAAGGACGCGGCGCTCGCGCGTCGTTTCCAGACCGTGATGGTCAGCGAGCCTACCGTCGAGGACACCATCTCGATCCTGCGTGGCCTTAAGGAGAAGTATGAGATCTTCCACGGCGTGCACATCACCGATGGCGCGCTCGTGGCTGCCGCCGACCTTTCCGATCGCTACATCGCCGACCGCTTCCTGCCCGACAAGGCCATCGACCTGGTCGATGAGGCCGCAAGTCGCCTGCGCATGGAACTCGACAGCATGCCGGTCGAGATCGACGCCACCACGCGTCAGCTCACTCAGCTGCAGATCGAGGAACAGGCGCTCATGAAGGAGACCGACGACGCCTCCAAGGAGCGTCTGGAGGCTCTGCGCCAAGAGATTGCCGAGGTCCAGGAAAAGCTCAACGTGCAAAAGGCCGGCTGGCTCAACCAGAAGAACGCTATCGACCGCGTGCAGGAGCTCAAGGGACAGCTCGACGAGGCCAAGAGCGAGGAGGAGCGTGCGACGCGCAACGGCGATTTGGGTCGTGCGTCCGAGCTGCGCTACTCCGTGATTCCGGGCCTGCAGCAGCAGATTCAGGATTCCGAGGCCGCGCTCGAGGCGCAAAAGCAGCAGGACGGCGAGGGCCTCAACGAACAGGTAACCTCCGATGAGATCGCCGAGGTCGTGAGCGCCTGGACCGGTGTGCCCGTCTCCAAGATGATGCAGGGCGAGCTCGACAAGCTGAAGGGCTTGGAGGGCGAGCTGCATAAGCGCGTCATCGGCCAGGACGAGGCCGTCTCCGCTGTCGCCGCAGCTGTGCGCCGCAGCCGTGCGGGCCTCTCCGATCCGGACAAGCCCATCGGCAGCTTCTTCTTCCTGGGCCCCACCGGCGTAGGCAAGACCGAGCTCGCCAAGGCGCTTGCCGAATGCCTGTTCGATGACGAGCGCGCGCTCGTGCGTATTGACATGTCCGAGTACATGGAGAAGTTCAGCGTCCAGCGTCTGATCGGTGCGCCCCCGGGATACGTGGGTTACGACGAGGGCGGCCAGCTCACCGAGGCCGTGCGCCGTCGTCCCTACTCCGTGATCTTGCTCGACGAGATGGAGAAGGCCCATCCGGATGTCTTCAACGTGCTGCTGCAGGTGCTCGACGACGGACGCCTGACCGACGGTCAAGGTCGCCAGGTGTCCTTCAAGAACACGATCATCATCATGACGTCTAACGTGGGCTCCAAGGCTATCGCCGATCTGTCCGGCAAGGACGAGGAGGAAATGCGCCATCAGGTCGACGCGGCCATGGCTCAGACCTTCCGTCCCGAGTTCCTCAACCGTATCGACGATATCGTGGTGTTCCATCCGCTCGGCATGGCGCAGATCGAGAAGATCGTCGACATCCAGCTTGCCGACGTCCGCGCACGCCTGGCCAAGGAGCGCATGACGCTTGCCATCACCCCGGCGGCCAAGCAGATGCTCGCCGTGGGTGGCCTGGACCCCGTGTTCGGTGCCCGTCCGCTCAAGCGCCTGGTCCAGCGCGAGGTCGTGGACGCCATCGCCGCCGCCATCATCGACGGTACGGTGCGTGAGGGCGATCAGGTGACGGTCGATGTCGATAAGGACGGCGGCTTTACCGTCGTGTGCGACAACACGCCGGCGGCCACCTACGAGGTCCCCGACGCCGAGTAGATTTTGGGGCCGGCTTTAAACCGCCCCTCATCGCAAAACGCCAAGGGCGGCGGATCCAATCGGGTCCGCCGCCCTTTTTCGTGTGACAATCGATGGTGTTGAACATGAGTACATGGCAAGGAGCTATGCAGATGAAAGACGAGATCAAGACAAGCGCGCCGGCGCCCAAGCCCACGTCCAAACCGGCGCCCAAGCCGCGCGACCCCTACATCCGTGCCGAGAACGAGGACGATGACGGCTACGATCCCTACAGCGATCGCCGCCCCGAGCGCGAGCCGATGTTCGAAGCCGACCCGTGGCGCTGAGTGCACCCAAAAGGCCACCAATAAGTTGCGGTGAAATAGGGACTGTTTTGCGGTTTGACCAGCAAAAACAGTCCCTATTTCACCGCAACTGCGTTAGGGATTTTTCTACAGGGACGGGGTAGTCAAAAAAGCCCCGTCCCAAATCGACTGTCCAGGGAGTCGCATTCGAGCTTGGTTGTCCTCTCAGCCACTCGGCATCCTTCGAGCAGTAATAGTGAAAAAACTTGCTTAAGTGTTAATCAAGTCAGACATAATCTTGCTCTCTAATTAATCAAGAATCGCTATAATTTTGATTAGCTAGAGAGCAAGATTGGAGAATCATGGCATTCAACGACTTGATCGCCCAGAAAATAAAGGACTTTGAACAGCAGGGGGTTCCGCAGGTCTTTGAGCGAGACCTTGATCTGGGAAACCCACAGGAGCCAAAGCGCGACAACATCGTAAATGTGATTGTGGGGGCCCGCCGTTGTGGAAAGACGTATCGCCTGTATCAGGAGATGCGGCGGCTTCAGAGCCGGGGCGTCGAGCTTGACCGGATGCTTTACTTCAATTTTGAGGATGAGCGCTTGCGCCCGTATGAGCCATCGCTGCTGGCGGACGTGCTCGACACGTTCTATGCGCTGTATCCTGTTGCTCGAACCGAGGGCGCTTACATTTTCTTTGACGAGATCCAAGAAATTCCCGAATGGGGTGCGTTTCTGCGGCGTGTAGTCGATACGGAGAAAGCGACCGTCTATGTGACGGGATCTTCTTCTAAGATGCTGTCCTCAGAACTTAAGAGCGAGTTCAGGGGTCGTTCTCTTGTGCGAGAGCTTTTTCCATTGAGCTTTTTGGAATACGTTCGATATAAGACGGGGAGCGTTCCCGAGCCAGATGCGACCTTTTCTCCGAGCGATGCGGCGCTGCTTCGGCATCATCTGATCGGGTATCTTGAACGAGGGGGATTCATCGCGACACTTGAGCAGACGCCTGCAGACGCGATTCAGCTGCTACAGGAATATGCTTCGCGAACGGTCGCCATGGACGTCGTTGAACGTTACGACGTCAAGAACCCTCGCCTGGCATCGCTGTTCTTGACGCGGTGTATGGCATCTTCGGGACGAGAGCTGTCAGTGAACAAAGTGTACAACGAGTTCAAGAGCAGACAGATACCCGTCAGTCGTAATTCGCTCAGCGATTTACTTGAGTATTATGAGGACGCCTACCTGTTATTTTCTGTGCCGGAGTTCACGCGTTCACTGGCAAATAACATGCGGTCTGCGTCTAAGGTCTACGCTGTCGACCCTGCGATGTTTGGAGCATTCTCTCCGGCATCGGCATTGGACCAGGGCCAGAGGCTCGAGACCGCAGTGTTCAATGCGCTAAGAAGAAAGACTCCCGCGGTGAGGACCGGCTCGGTCTGCCGCCTGCTGATCAAAGAGAAGAGCAAAAGCCATGAGGTGGACTTTGTGGCTGGGGACGCGCTTCTCATGCGGGCTTATAGCCTGATTCAGGTGAGTGCGGATATGGCAAGTGAGAAAACGCGCGAGCGCGAAATTGCCGCGCTTGATGCCTCGATGGCCCAGTTTGATCTTGGCGAGTCGGCAATCGTTACCATGGATGAACAGACCGATATTCCATGCGAGCACGGTGTGGTACACGTTATGCCCGCATGGAAGTGGCTCCTTGCCTAATCATCTATGGGCCTGTGGGGTCAGGACCTCCTGGCTCCTTCATCACGGTTGGGGAGCACCTTGCTGCGCCAGGCTAGTCCTGGGCTTTGATACTCGGCAGGAGAATCTGGGCGAGGTAGTCGGTCTCGAGTTTGGTCGCGGCGTCGGCTTTGCCGTCTTTGCCGACCAGTACGTTCTTGATCTGGCTATAGGTGTAGCGGTTGCCGGTCGTAAGCTCGACAAGCTCAATGGCCGTGTCCATGGGGTAGGTTGACACGGGGTTCTGCGTCCGTCCGTTGATGGTCTGGGGCACCACGTACGGATAGACGGGGCCGCTGGCGTAGACGGTATAACCGTTGCCTAGATTGGCCGCACCCAAAACCGTATCGCCTTCATCGGGCGTAAAGCTCTCGCCCTCGCGCACCGCGACGAGCGTCACGAGCGGCGTATTGGCGTCGTCGCCCAGATAGATGCATAGCGTGCTTCCGTTTTGCCAAGTTGCGACCTTGCCGTACCACTCGACGGGAATATCGAGCTGGTAGAGGTCGGTTGCCTTGTGGCGAGCGTCAGCATCACGGGACGCCTGTGCCTTTTGCGCGCTCACGGCATTGACGGCGGCGTCGCGCCGCGCGGTTGCCGCCTGCTGAAGTATCTTGGCGGCCGCGGCGGAGCTCGCACCGCCTTCCTCGGCATACTTGGCGGCGGCATCGATCTGGTCGTCAGTCACCGTGTCGGCCGAAGGCACCTTGAGCTTAAAGGCGGCCTGGGCACTTAAATCCTGTCCATCGCTCTTAACGGTGACCTGCGTCTTGGTGGTCGGGACGGTATAGACGGTGCCGTCGGCCGCGATGGGGGAGGCGGCGATGGAGAGCGTGTAATCGCCGGGCAGCAGTTTGATGCCGCGGCCGTGCTCGTCAATATAGAGTGTTTCGCTCACGGAGGAGCCATCAGCGTCCTGACCGCTCACCTGTACGGGAATCTTGGAGCCGGTGGAACAGTCGAGGCCCGCGGCATGCACGCCAATCTGCACTGACATCATCGTGTGGGCATTGGCGGCGGCAGCGGCAGCCTGCTCTTGCTGATATCCGTTCCAGGCAGCATAGCCTGCACCGCCGGCGACGAGCGCGACGGCTACGACACCGGCGACCATCAGATTGCGGCGCTTGGGCGACATCTTGCGATGGCGAACCTCGGCCTCGCGTGCCGAGGGAACGGACGGCAGGGGAATATCGCCCATGGCGATGGTCTCGTCCACGGCTGGTGCGGAACCCAGGCCAGGAAGCTCGCGGGTCAGCGAATCCTCGGCCGGCAAGCTGTCGAGCAAGACGGTTTCCTCGCCCGTGTCGGATTCGGTCTGGTTGCCGGCCTCGCTTTCGGTGTCTTCGTGACCTGCCTCATCCTCGGCAAGTTCAACGTCGCCTGCATCCTGATCATCGGACTGCGCCTCGGTTTCCGGCTCATCCTGCACATCAACGCCCGAATCGTCAAACGCAATCTCATCGAGTGAAATCCGGTCTAAGCTCTCCAAAGCCTCAGCGCAAGCTTCTGCATCTTGGGCCGCATCCTCTTGGCCCATCGTCTCATCTTTCATATATCCCCCAAGCTCAATATCGGGACAACAATGTACCCAAAAACGGGACCCCATAGAGCCGCCGCATGATTTGAAATCCGATTTTATATATGCGCATGTTTTTGAATAGATGAATAGAGACGCAACGACAAAAGCCCCCGGAAAGCGGACAAATCGCTTTCCGGGGGCATGCAATACGTTGCATTGCGCGGAGTCGGCCAGGCGGCTTCACATTCAAGCGGCGTTTGCGTCAGGCGCGTTACTCGGCGTGCGCGTAATCAACCTTGGCGCGGCGAGCGGTAGCCTTCTCCCAATCGCTGGTTCCCTCAAAGACATCCTGCTTGTAGGGATTGCGGCCGAGCTTCTTGGCGCGGTAGGCGATGTAGATGATCGCGGCGACGTTGGCGACCAGTGCGGCGATCGAGACCGCGGTAGCGGCGCCGGGGTCGAGCGTGGAGTGGGTCACAAAGATGGACTCCTCCTGGAAATACGGGAATACCTGGGCAAACATGCACCAAATAGCCAGCGTAAAGGCGCGGTTCTGAATCCAGCCGCCCTTGTTCCAGATAAAGGCGGCGACGGTGGGCGCCAGCAGCAGCGCAAAGCCGCAGAACCAGGAGTGGGTGGGCAGGCAGTTGTAGGTGTAGCAGAAGTTCCAGATATCGTAGGCGATGATGTAGACCCAGGTCATATCGGGCCACAGCATGTCGGTCTTGTCCTCGGAGGCGTAGACGCTCCACCAACCGGTCATGCAGAAGATGTTGATAATACCGGCGATGCCGTTGAATACGTTGTTCCAGCCGGCCAGCTGCGTGGCACCCTCGGAGGTGACCCAGGTGGACTCGCCCAGGACAAAGAAGTGATAGGCGCTCTCAAAGTCGGACACGACGGCAATCATGATGTTGATGGCGACGATCACAAACGGCCATGCGCGGAACCAATGCGCCTTGCCGATCTTGCCCCACTGGTACTTAATGGCAATGAAGCCCCAGCAACCGGCCAGCGCTGCGTATACCTTGGCGTAGTGGAACCAGCTGTTCTGGTACACATGGGTGGGGTTGGCGAGCGCCCACTCGGCGCCCTGCGAGACGCCGATGGCGATGGCGACGCAGTAGATGGTCATGGCCAGCGGAGCCACGCCAAAGATGATGGCCGCGCCCAGCTTGGTGCGGCGGCCGACCTCGTTGAGCACGATCAGGCCAATAAAGACCATGGCCCAGCCGGCCCAGTGGATAAGGGTATCGCTACCCCAAACATCGAACAGCATGCTGCTCTCCTTTCACACGCCCGCGGCCCCTCTTCTGATCGCGGGCAGTTTGGCCAAATGTCGTTAGTTTTGGGGCTTGCGCTCCGGATACTTGGCGGTATAGCCCTCGATGTGGAGTGTCGAGGCGATGATTTCCTTGACCGTCTCGTCGGGCACATCGGGGTGCGTGCGGATATACATCAACAACCCCATGATGAGGGTGTAGAACGTCTCGTAGACATGGTCGATGCGTAGCTCATGATGGGCGACAAAGTCCACCACGGTGGTGTCGCAGATATACTGCGCCACGCGCTGGACCACGTTGTGCAAAAAGCCGCCGTAGAGCGCGCCGCTGCTTGAGGTGAGCGTACTCGGCAGCTCGTGGCCGCTGGCGACCAGGCGCTTAAAGAGCGGGACGACGGTGTCGAGTGCGCCCTCGATATCACCGACGATGCGGTTGGCATTCCACTGCTCGAGCTCGGAGATAAAACCGTCGATCGCCTCGTCCATGACGGCGGTGACGGCGGCGTCCATGTCGGCGAAGTAGTGGTAGAACAATGAACGCGTGCAGCCGGCTCGCTTGGTCACGGCCGATACCGATAGGTGGGACACGCCCAGCTCGGAGCTTACGGTGCGTACGGCATCGAGGATCTCGCGACGGCGTTCGTCGCCCGTCAGGCGCTTTGCCGCGCTATCGGATGCGGGGATGGCATCGACCACAGAGGTATCTGCTGTGTTGTTGCCCATGTTTTGCCGCCTTTCATCCTCTTTTGCCTGACCGTTCGCCTAACAGTCTTGAATATTGTTGACGGTTCGTCAATACTATTTTTGACACAATGTCAACAATGGCGGGTGAACGGCATGGGGGCATGCCCGGCCTGCAAAAAAAGAGGGGCGCCGCGGTCCCGCCGGGCTGTGGCAAGAGAAGGGACAACCATGATTCTCAACGGACCGGGGATTAGCTACACCGAGCCCGACATCGGTTCGGAGTTCGTGCCGCCGCTGCCGGATCATCCGCGCGAGGCCATCGTCAAGCTGTGCGAGCACTGCACCAACCGTCTGCCGCATCGCGATGAGCTGCTGGGCTACGAGTACTGGTCGTTTGCCGAGGCCGCAACCGACGAGCAGGCCGAAGTGCTCTGCAAGATGAAGATGCGCCGTCCCTATACGCTGCCCGAGATGGTCAAACTCACCGGCATGCCCGAAGCCGATATCGAGAAGATGCTCGACGATATGAGCTACACGGGTCTGCTTGAGTATAACTGGGAAAACCCCGAGCGCGCCAAGCAGTGGGTGCTGCCCATGCTGGTGCCGGGCTCTGCCGAATTCCTCAACATGCGCGTGAGCCAGCTCGACGAGCACCCGGTCTATGCCAAGTTCTTTGAGCAGGCGTCCAAGGGACCGCTGTCCAAGGCCACGCCGATGGTGCCGCCCGGAGGCGCCGGCATCGGCATGCACGTCATTCCGGTCGAGAAGGCCATCGACGCCGCGAGCACCTCGGTGCCGATCGAGCATATCGAGCATTGGCTCGACAAATACGATGGCAAATATGCCGCTAGCACCTGCAGCTGCCGCGCGAGCCGTCGCGTGATGGGTGAGGGCTGCGCCGACGACCCGGCCGATTGGTGCATCGCCGTGGGCGATATGGCCGACTACGTGGTCGAGACCGACCGCGGCCATTACGTGACGCGCGACGAGGTCTACGACATCCTGCGCCAGGCCGAGGACAACGGCTTTGTGCACCAGATCACCAACATCGACGGCGAGAACAAGATCTTCGCTATCTGCAACTGCAACGTCAACGTGTGCTATGCCCTGCGCACCTCTCAGCTGTTCAACACGCCCAACCTGTCGCGCTCGGCCTATGTCGCCAAGGTCGAGAAGGACAAGTGCGTGGCCTGCGGTCGCTGCGTTGAGGTGTGTCCGGCCGGCGCTGCCAAGCTGGGCCAGAAGCTCTGCAGCAAAAAGGCCGGCGGACAGGTGCCCGAGTATCCGCGCCAGGAGCTGCCCGACGCTACCAAGTGGGACCACACCAAGTGGTCGCCCAACTACCGCAACGACAACCGCATCGAGACGCATGAGTCCGGCACCGCGCCCTGCAAGACGGCTTGCCCCGCGCATGTCGCCGTTCAGGGCTATTTGAAGCTCGCGGCTCAGGGTCGCTATGACGAGGCCCTAGCACTCATTAAGCGCGAGAACCCGCTGCCCGCTATCTGCGGCCGTGTGTGTAATCGCCGCTGCGAGGATGCCTGCACCCGCGGCCGTGTGGACGAGGCCGTGGCCATCGACGAGGTCAAGAAGTTCATCGCCCAGCGCGATCTGGACGCCGCGACCCGCTACGTCCCGCCCGTGGTGACGCCGACGCGTGCCGGCGGCTTCGATCAGAAGATTGCCATCATCGGTGCCGGCCCGGCCGGTCTGTCCTGTGCCTTCTATCTGGCCGAGAAGGGTTACAAGCCCGTCGTGTTCGAGAAGAACGAGCGCCCGGGCGGCATGCTCACCTATGGCATTCCCAGCTTTAAGCTGGAGAAGGACGTTATCGAGGCAGAGGTCGAGATCATTCGCCTGATGGGCGCCGAGTTCCGCTATGGCGTGGAGGTCGGTCGCGATGTGACGCTCGACGAGCTGCGCGAGCAGGGCTTTAAGGCCTTTTATGTTGCCATTGGCTGCCAGGGCGGCCGCCTCGCCGGTATTCCGGGTGAGGATGCCGAGGACGTGGCCGTGGCCGTCGACTTTTTGCGCGAGGTCAACAGTGGCAAGATCGACGCGCTGCCCGGCCGCACCATCGTGGTGGGCGGCGGCAACGTGGCTATCGACGTCGCGCGCAACGCCTGCCGTCTGGGCTCCGAGCACGTTGAGATGTTCTGCCTGGAGAGCGAGGCTCAGATGCCCGCCAGCGAGGAGGAGCGTCGCGAGGCCGTTGAGGACGGCGCGCACATCAGTTGCGGTTGGGGCCCCAAGGAGGTCCATCTGGACGAGGCCGGCCGTGTGTGCGGCATCACCTTTAAGCGCTGCACGCGCGTCTACGATGACGAGGGCCGTTTTGCGCCCGAGTACGACGAGAACGATCTGCGCCGCGTCGATGCCGACCGCGTGGTCATGTCGATTGGCCAGTCCATCGTGTGGGGCGACCTGCTGGCTGGCTCCAAGGTGGAGCTTGGCCGTGGTCAGGGCGCCCTTGCCGATCCTAAGACCTATCAGACCGCCGAGCCCGACATCTTTGTAGGCGGCGACGTCTACACCGGTCCGAGCTTTGCCATCGACGCCATTGCCGCCGGTCACGAGGCCGCCGTGTCCATCCATCGCTTTGTGCAGCCGGGCTCCACGCTCACCATCGGCCGCAACCAGCGCCGCTACACCGCGCTCGACCGCGACGACGTTGTGCTCGAGAGCTACGACAACGCGAGCCGCGAGGTTGCGCATGTGGACCGCGAACGCGAGAAGGCTGCGCCGTTTAGCGAGTATGTTGAGACCTTTACCGAGGAGCAGGTGCGCGCCGAGACCGCCCGCTGTCTGGGCTGCGGCGCCTCGATCGTCGACCCCAACAAGTGCATCGGCTGCGGCCTGTGCACCACCAAGTGCGCGTTTGACGCCATCCATCTGGATCGCGACCGCCCCGAGTGCTCCACGATGGTCAAATACGAGCAAAAGCTCCCAAGCCTCGGCAAGTACGCTCTAAAGCGTGCCATCAAGATTAAGTTCGGTCGCAAGTAAGTAGCCATAACGGGAACGGCGGAAGAAAAAGTGCATGAATTGGGGATCGTCTATCACATCATTCGCGATGTCGAGAACGTGGCGCGCGCCAATGGCGTGCGTCGCGTTTCGAGCGTCACGCTGCTGCTGGGCGAGGTCTCGGGCGTCGTTCCCGACTTGCTACTCGACGCTTGGCGCTGGGCAGCAGATAAAAAGCCTATCGCGCAGGGCGCGGAGCTTATCGTTGAGCCCGTCGAGGCCGTGACACATTGCGAGGCGTGCGGCCGCGACTACGCGACGGTCGAGCACGGCAAGACCTGTCCCCATTGCGGTAGCGGCGAGACATACCTGCTGCAGGGCCAAGAGGTCATGATCAAACAGATCGAGACCCCCGACGAGGACCCGGCAGACGCTGCTCCTGACGGCCTCTCCGACGTCCCCGACGCCGTCGACGCCGCCAACCCCCTCCACATCGCCTAGGATTCCCTATAAGTTGCGGTGAAATAGTTCCTAAATTCAGCCTTCTGGCTCTTAAACAAGAACTATTCCACCGCAACTATTTTGAGTGGTTTCATAGACCATAAGTCACGAAAATAGTCAAGCCATGTCTGTTTAAACAAAATAGCGGCAGTACAAGCGCATTCGCGCTTGCCTAAAATCGATATTAATGAACAGCCTGCTTGTATCTGTAAAATGCATGGCTTGATGAGCGACGCCTTGTCGTGTAATGAGTCAAAAAGCAGTAACGTAATCAACTTGTAACAAACCTAGACGTTTAAACAAATAATCCAACCTTTTGCGGATTTAGCTATAATTCCACAAACCAAACAGCTATACTCCTTTCATGTCGTGTAGGAAATACGTAGACAAAAAGGAGGTTATGTGATGGTAAGTATTGTTCTTGCTAGCCACGGGGACTTGGCAGCTGGAATCAAGCAGACGGGCTCGATGGTCTTTGGCGATCAGCCGTCTGTTGCCGTGGTCTCGCTCGAGCCGAGCATGGGCCCCGACGACTTCCGTGCCAAGGTCGAGGAAGCAATCGCTTCCTTCGAAGACCAGGAGCAGGTGCTCTTCCTCGTTGATCTGTGGGGCGGCACGCCGTTCAACCAGATCAGCGGGCTCATCGAGGGCCACGATTCCTGGGCTATCGTCACCGGTGTCAACCTGCCTATGCTCATCGAGGCATATTCGCAGCGCTTTGACGCAAAGAACACTGCGCATGCGATCGCAAAACATCTCGTGACTGAGGCTAAGGTTGGCGTGCGCGTCAAGCCCGAGTCTCTGGAGCCCGAGGAGAAGAAGCCGGCTGCGGCCGCCGCTGCTCCTGCAGGCGCCATCCCTCCGGGAACGGTCATCGGCGACGGGCACATCAAGATTGCCCACGTCCGTATCGACACCCGTCTGCTTCATGGTCAGGTGGCCACCACGTGGACCAAGCAGATCAACCCCAACCGCATCATCGTGGTTTCCGACGGCGTTGCTCACGATGAGCTCCGTAAGACCATGATCGAGCAGGCTGCCCCTCCGGGAGTCCATGCCAACGTCGTGCCCATCAAGAAGATGGCCGAGGTCGTCAAGGACACGCGCTTTGGTGACACCAAGGCCATGCTGCTCTTTGAGAACCCGCAGGATCTGCTCAAGGCCATCGAGGCCGGCGTCGACATCAAGGAAGTCAACATCGGTTCCATGGCTCACTCCAAGGGCAAGGTCGTCGTCACCAACGCCGTCGCTATGGGCGATGACGACGTCAAGACTCTCGAGGCCCTCAAGGCCAAGGGCGTCAAGTTCGAGGTCCGCAAGGTTCCTTCGGATTCCTCCGAGGATCTCGATGCCATGTTGAAGAAAGCTAAGGCCGAACTGGCCGCTCAAGCATAGTAAAGGAGGGTCCGATACATGTCTGCAATCACTATTCTGCTTGTTGCGATTGTCGCGTTGCTTGCCGGTATGGAAGGCATTCTGGATGAGTTCCAGTTCCATCAGCCGCTCGTGGCATGCACGCTTATCGGTCTCGTAACCGGTCACCTTCAGGAGGGCATCCTCCTGGGCGGTTCGCTCCAGATGATGGCCCTTGGCTGGGCTAACGTCGGCGCCGCTGTCGCGCCTGACGCCGCTCTGGCCTCGGTCGCTTCTTCGATCATCATGGTGCTCGCCCTCAACGGTGGCGCCACCGATTCGGCCAAGGCCGTTACCACCGCTATCGCCGTCGCCGTCCCGCTGTCGGTCGCTGGTCTGTTCCTGACCATGATCTGCCGTACCATTGCTACCGCTATCGCTCACGCCATGGACGGTTGCGCCGAGAAGGGCGACTTCTCCGGCATCGAGCGCTGGCAGTATGCTGCCATCCTCATGCAGGGCCTTCGTATCGCCATCCCGGCAGTGCTTCTGTGCGTCATCCCGGCCGAGGCCGTTACCAACGCGCTTAACGCTATGCCCGACTGGCTGTCCGGCGGCATGGCTGTCGGCGGCGGCATGGTCGCTTCCGTCGGTTACGCCATGGTCATCAACATGATGGCCACCAAGGAGACCTGGCCGTTCTTCGTCCTCGGCTTTGTCCTTGCTGCCATCCCTCAGCTCACGCTGATCGCCCTTGGTCTCATCGGCATCTCCCTTGCCCTCATCTACCTTGGCCTTAAGGATCTGGCCAAGCAGGGTGGCGGCATGGGCGGTGGCTCCGGCGACCCGCTCGGCGACATTCTGAACGATTACGAGTAGGAGGGGAGTGATACATATGGCAGAGAACAAGATTCAGCTCACCAAGGCTGACCGCAAGAAGGTTTGCTTCCGTCATCAGTTCCTTCAGGGCTCGTGGAACTACGAGCGTATGCAGAACGGCGGCTGGTGCTTCGCAATGATCCCTGCGATCAAGAAGCTCTACACCAGCAAGGATGACCAGATTGCCGCTCTTAAGCGCCACCTGGAGTTCTATAACACCCACCCCTATGTTTCCGCCCCCGTCATTGGCGTTACCCTCGCCCTCGAGGAGGAGCGCGCCAACGGTGCTCCGATCGATGACGTCGCCATCCAGGGCGTCAAGGTCGGTATGATGGGCCCGCTCGCCGGCGTCGGTGACCCCGTCTTCTGGTTCACCCTTCGCCCGATTCTGGGCGCTCTGGGCGCTTCCCTGGCCATGTCCGGCAGCATCGTCGGTCCGCTGCTGTTCTTCTTCGCGTGGAACATCATCCGTTACGCTTTCCTGTGGTACACGCAGGAGTTTGGCTACAAGGTCGGCTCCTCCATCGCCAAGGACCTCTCCGGTGGTCTGATGGGCAAGGTCACCGAGGGCGCTTCCATCCTGGGTATGTTCATCATCGGCGCCCTGGTCGAGCGCTGGGTGTCCATTTCCTTCACCCCGATCGTCTCCACGGTCAAGCAGTCTGCTGGCGCCTTTATCGACTGGGCTAGCCTGCCCTCCGGTTCCGAGGGTATCAAGGAAGCGCTGACGATGTACAACTCCGTCGGTGCTACCGCCCTTGATCAGATGAAGGTCACCACGCTTCAGGCCAACCTCGATCAGCTCATCCCCGGCCTTGCCGCCGTGTGCCTGACCCTGCTGGTCTGCAAGCTCCTCAAGAAGAAGGTCAGCCCGATTGTCATCATCCTGGCTCTCTTCGCCGTCGGCATCATCGGTCGCTTCTGCGGCTTCATGTAAGCACGTTTCGGCTTAAGACCGAGAGTTGCTAGGTAAGGGCTTTTGAGCCATTGAAACGGACCGCACCCGGTGGGTACACTGGATGCGGTCCGATTGTTTTTATTGGAGGGCGAGGCGCGTATGGCGCAATCTCAGAACAGCACGGTCGATCTGGCAACGCCGGCAACCTGCCTGATGGGGCTTACCAGCCACGGTAACGTGATGGTGGGCAATAAGGCGTTTGAGTACTATAACGAGCGCAATCCCGAGGATTATATTCAAATCCCGTGGGACGAGGTCGACTATATTGCCGCCGAGGTTTTGCGCGGCACCAAGAAGATTACGCGTTTTGCCATCTTCACCAAGGACAACGGTCACTTTACGTTTTCGACGCGCGACGACAAAGAGACGCTTCGTGCTGTCCGCAAATACGTCGACGAGGATAAGCTCGTGCGTTCGCCCGACTTTATCGATGTGACGGCCAAGGGCGCCAAGAGCATCCCCTCCGTTATCAAAAACCTCTTCCACAAAGGTAACTAGTCGCCTGCGACGTTCTTAAGCGACTAGTCATTAAGGAACGTCGCAAGCGACTGGTTGATTTCCGATCTCAGCCGAACACATTGAGCGGATAGGCCATTCCCGCAGTTAGCCGAACGCCCCCGCGGCCCCTCCTGGGGTCCGGGGGCGCCGTTTTCCCAGTTGAAGGAACGGTGGAGATGTGTTTCGATAGGTCCGGTGGCCATGCTCCGCCCGCCGACCGGCACCTCTTCCCAGACTCAGCCGGACGGTTGGTCCGTCTATTCCGTTTTTCCTTCTAGGCTAGGCCAGCGGGGCATCGCCCCTCTCTGCGCGCGCCCTCTCGATGAGCCCCGGCGTCAGGTCGAGATCGCCGAGCGCCACGTCCCCCACGCCGTAGGCGTCCAGCAGCGCCGCCGCGTCCTCCCCGAGCATCGCCCTGAAGGCGCGCGCGGGCGTCGAGAAGCCGAGCGCGCCGCGGGGCTCGGAGTTCACGTGCGACATGGCCAGCGCCAGGTCCGCCGGGGCGAGCCGGTCGAACCTGAGTCCGGAGCCCTTGGGCAGCAGCTTCCTTATCTCGACGTGGTTTCGCTCGCAGGCGCCCTTCTGGTCGCTGCGCCTCGGGTCGCAGTAGAACAGCCTCGTCTCGCCCGGCCCCTCGCCGATGAGCGCCGCGATGGCGCCCTCGTCGGAGAACTCGGCGCCGTTGTCGGTGAGCACGGCGCGGAACACGCGGCGCGTCCCGTCGGCGCCGAGGACCGCCCGGACGCCCTCCAGGGCGCCCGCGACGCACCCGGCGGTCTTCTCCTCCAGCGGCAGCGCGAGCTGGAGCCTGCTGGGGCGGTGCAGTGTTAGCGCTACTGTAAAAACAACCATTTTGACCAACGCTCAACAACCAATCATGCCAACGCAATCCCGCCATTTGCGCCAACGCATTTTCACCATTTCCACCAACGCCGGGGCTTACGCTTCGATCGACGAGCGAACGATGCTTTCGGGAGGAGCGGGCCGTGGCGGAGAAGAACCTGATCGGAGAGTTGGACATGTACAGGGAAGCGGGCATAAAGCCCAACTTCAGCGACATAGCGAAGCGCTACGGCAAGGACAGGCACACCGTGGCGTCGTACTGGAGGGCCGAGGGCGGGCGGCCCCACGACGGGCGCGGCGACAGGGCGGGCTCGTT
This sequence comes from uncultured Collinsella sp., assembly GCA_900550735.1. Taxonomy (GTDB): domain Bacteria; phylum Actinomycetota; class Coriobacteriia; order Coriobacteriales; family Coriobacteriaceae; genus Collinsella. The sequence goes on along the minus strand of URTD01000009.1, from coordinate 3,858 downwards.
CGACGCGCACATCGAGGAGGTGGCCGCCAAGGCGCAGCTGCCGGGAGTCACCAAGAAGGGCATCCACGAGTGGCTGCTGCACAGGTATCCCGGCGAGGACCTGGCCGGCTACAACGCCTTCACCCAGTTCATGCGCAAGAACGGCATCGCCGTCGGGGCCTCCGGCGGCCCGGAGCCGCACCCGCGCTTCGAGACGCCGCCCGGACTGCAGCTGCAGTTCGACTGGAAGGAGTCCGTCAAGATGGCGAACCGCGACGGCGAGCTGTTCGAGTTCAACGTGTTCGCGGCGACGCTGGGCCATTCCCGCAGGCACATATTCATCCGGTCGAGGACCAGGACGACCGACGACCTGGTCAGGTGCATGTACGCCACGATCGCGAGGCTCGGCGGCGTGCCGCGCGAGTGGGTCACGGACAACATGTCCGCCCTGGTGACGGTCAAGGGCGGCCGGCGCCTCAAGGTCCAGCGCGCGTACGAGTTCGCCAAGGCCGCCGGCTTCGAGCTGAAGCTGTGCCGCCCGCGCAGCCCCCAGACGAAGGGCAAGGTCGAGTCGTCGAACCGCTTCCTGTCGCGGCTCATGGCCTACCAGGGCGACTTCGACGGCTGGGACGACATCGACGAGATCGTCGCGCGGATCGAGGACGCCAGCAACTCCGAGCCCAACGAGACCACGGGGCTGCCTCCCTCCGCGCTGTTCATGGAGGAGAAGGACGCGCTGCTGCCCGTCGGCAACCTGCGCGCCCTCGAGGAGGCGATGGGCGACGTGGTGCGCGTGGCCAGGGTGCCGGCCACGATGCTGGTGAGCGCGCACGGCGAGCCCATGTCGGTGCCCAGGCGCTGCATCGGCAGGCCCGCCCGCATCGTCTGCATGCCCGGCGGCGCGATGGACTGCTACGTCGGCGGCGAGCTGGTGGCCACGCACGTGGCGGGCGGGCCGGCCTACGACCCGGCGCACTACGCCGAGGCCATGGCCGGCAAGCGGTGGTTCGGCGACGCCGCCGGCGACATCGAGGCGGCCGCCGCGGCCAACCTCGGCCTGCTCGACTCGATAGGGGGCTCGCTGTGAGCGCCGCCGTGCAGGCCAGCCCCCTCAACCGCCTGGCGGCCAACCTCGAGGAGCTGGGGCTCGAGGGCATGGCGTCGTCGGTGCCCGAGTACGTCAGGCTCGTCGCCGACGGGAGGAAGGGCCTGGTCGACGCCATGCTCGAGCTCACCGACGCCCAGATAGCCCTCAAGCGGCGCGCCGACGACGAGCGCCGCACGAGGATGGCCAACTTCCCCTACATAAAGACGCTGGCCGACTTCGACTGGGGCTTCCAGCCGAGCGTGCCGCGCGGGCTGGTCGAGCAGCTGGCCACGCTCGAGTTCATCGACCGCGGCGACAACGTCGTGCTCGTCGGCAGCCCGGGCGTCGGCAAGACCCACCTGTCGATAGCCATAGGCCACGAGGCGGTGATGGCCCGCAAGCAGGTGTACTTCGCCGACTGCTCGAGGCTGGTCGAGGACCTCAAGCACGCCTCGGCGAAGGAGGCGCTGGCGCGCAGGATGCGGTTCTACGAGCACTGCAGCCTGCTGATAATAGACGAGCTCGGCTACCTCGACATCGGCAAGGAGGGCGCCGACCTGCTGTTCCAGCTGGTCAACAGGCGCTACGCGCTAAAGCGGTCGACCGTCGTCACGACCAACGTGCCGGTGGGCAGGTGGGGCGACGTGTTCGGCAGCAACGTCACGGCCTCGGCGGTGGCCGACAGGCTTTGCCACCATTGCGCGATGATCAAGATAACGGGACGGTCGTACCGCCTGAAGGACGTATCCATCGGCGGCGAGGACGGGAAGGAGGAGGGAGCCTAGACGCCGAAAGCGGCGCATCCGCGTTGGCGAATCCGGCGCATCCGCGTTGGCGCGATTGGCGAAAATACGTTGGTGAAAATGGTGAAAAATATATTGACGCTAACAAGGCCGCGTGGCACTACCTGACGTGCTCCGGGCGGCCGAAGGACCTCGCCAAGGGCCAGGCCCCGGACCCGGCCGCCCGGAGGCATGCCGCCAAGGGCGTGCGGAGGCTGGTCGAGAGGCGGGAGGCGCTGCTCGCGCGCGGGGTCCACGGCAACAAGGCGAACGTGGCCACGGCGCGCGAGCTCGCCTGCTGGGTGTGGGCGGTCGGCCTCATGGCCGAGGAGGCGTAGGGGGGGCGGTCCCCCGCACATAAGCCGATCATCCCGGAAGCGGTTCGATCCGAAGCCGTTGAGGCGAACCTCAGGTCCCTTTTCTGCGAGCGCCCAGGGCGCCACACGCGTGCACAGACTGTCGGTTCGACGTAGAAGCCTCAGCCGTAGCAACGGATTGCCCAGCGAGAGATCGCCGCGGGCGGATATTAAACTGCAAAGACGAGCGTCGGTAAGACACGCCGAGGTCGCCGCGGACGGGCTGATATAGGGAGAGGGCCTGACCCCATATCGTTGGGGCCAGGCCCGATTTTGCCTCTTGACAATGTCCTGCTCATATTAAAAGGAACGTCCCCAAGTGCCAGCCAAAGCGACGTCGCAGGTTGAGGACGGACAGCGAGCGACGTCCAGAGCGAACAAGTTGGCATGAAAAAGGCAAGGCATAGACCTTCTGGTCATGCCTTGCCTTTTGAATGACAAATTGTCGCTCTGGACGTCGCGCAGCGTCGAGCCGTTACGCCGTTCGGCAGAACGGCGTAACCTAGAGATCCCCGCCTGCGCCCAAAAGTTTGCGCATGACCTGTTCGGGGTTAACCGAGCCGTCGCGCGGGGCCAGAGCGGTGATCTTCTTCTGCATCTTGTACTCGTGCAGCTCGTCCTCGAGCTGGCGCACGCGAGCACGGAGCTTTTCGTTTTCGCGCTCACGCTCCTCGGCACGCTCCTTCATATCGAGGATGCGCACCACGCCAGCGAGGTTGATGCCCTCGTCGGTCAACTGGTTGATGAGCTCCAGGCGCTCGATATCGGCACGCGAATACAGGCGCGTGTTGCCGCCCGAGCGCTGGGGGTTCACCAGGCCCTTGGATTCGTAGACGCGCAGAGTCTGCGGATGCATGCCGGTCAGCTCGGCCGCCACGCTGATCATGTACAGCGGTTTGTTCCTATTGTCCTCGGCCATGCTACCTGACCCCTTTCCGTCTCGTTATCGTCCATCATAAGCCCGCGGGCGCGGGCGTGTGCCGCGACCGCCCTAGTACGTCGCCTTGTAACGGTTGACCTTCTCGCGGTAGTCGCGCGTATCGGCCTCGCGCAGCTTGGTCATCGCGTCGCGCTCGTCATCAGACAGGTTCGTGGGAACCTGCACCTTGATCTCGACGAGCAGCGCGCCCGTGCGGCCACGGTGTTTAACGTCGGGCGCGCCCATCTCTTTAAAACGGAACTTCTTGCCCGTCTGGGTACCCGCGGGCACCTTCAAACGGACCGTCGCCCCGCCGGGCGTCGGCACGTCCACCGTGCAGCCGAGCGCCGCCTCATAGACCGAGACCGGCACCTCCATGGTCACGTCGGCACCTTTACGCTTAAACAGCGGGTGCTCCTCCACGTGCGTGGTCACGACCAGGTCGCCGCGCTCGCCGCCGGCAACGCCATACTCGCCGCGACGCTTGTAACGCAGCTGGCCGCCGTCGACCGCGCCTGCAGGCACCGAGACCGTAATGGTCTGCTGTTCGCCTGTCGAGGGAATGCGATAGGTGACCTTGTGCGTCACGCCGCGAAACGCGTCCTCGGCCGTCACATCGACGGTCAGCGACAGGTCGCCGCCCTTGCGAGCGCGGCTGCGCCCCGCGCCGGCACCGGCAGCGCCCGCAGCCCCGGCAAAGCCCGAGCCCCAATCGCTGCCCCAGGCGCCGTTGCC
>URTD01000008.1 GCA_900550735.1 uncultured Collinsella sp. | reverse complement strand
GGGATGAGCTCAAGGCCATCCTCGATGCCAATGCCGACTCCATCGACTACTACGATGTCGAGAATGACTGCCGCAACTCTGCCGTGCCCATGCTCGACCTTAAGGGCATCAACGCCCGCATCGAGCCGGGCGCGATCATCCGTGACCGCGTCGAGATCGGCGATCGCGCCGTCATCATGATGGGCGCCATCATCAACATCGGCTCCGTCGCTGCCGTGTGCCCCGATCGCACGCAGGGCGGCCGCGCCCCCGTGGGCAAGACCTGCCACATCGGCGCCGGCACCGTGCTGGCAGGCGTTGTGGAGCCCGCCAGCGCCACGCCCGTCATCATCGAGGACGATGTCATGATCGGCGCCAACGCCGTGGTCCTGGAGGGCGTGCACGTAGGCAAGGGCGCTGTCGTTGCCGCCGGCGCCGTGTGCGTCGAGGATGTCCCCGCCGGCGCCGTCGTGGCCGGTGTCCCCGCCCGCGTCATCAAGATGCGCGACGAGAAGACCGACAGCAAGACCGGCCTGGAAGAGGGCTTACGTCAACTTTAATAGTTGCGCGGTTTTGACAAACCGCGTTTTCGCTGACGTATGCCCAACCTGCGGCGCAATGTCAGCAACCAAGCCGAAAACAAAAAAGACCGAAGTCCCGAAGGGCTTCGGCCTTTGTTTTTCTGCAACGTCCAAGCGCAGCTTATCGATTCTCAATACTTCCGATGTTCTTGAGCTCGATAGAGATGAGGCCGTTGGGCTCATTGACGAACTCAATGTACTCGGAATTCGAACCCATCTCTGCCGGGAAGCTGATCTCGATGCCCGTATCGGTACGAATCTTGTGATTGCGCACCGCCGCGCGTTCGACCTGCTTGCGCTCCACGGGCACACGCTCAGGCACCTTCTCCTCGCTCAGTGCCGCGCGCACGCTCTCCTTGATAACCGGCTCGTCCTCAAAGACCTCATCGACGATATCCCAAGGGGGCAGTTCCTCGTCATCCTCAACTTTCTCGGCAACAGCAGCCTTAACCTTGGCGAGCGCTACGGCCGTGTTGGCGCCGTGCTCCTCGGCGACTTCCTCGACCACACGCGTGACGGTGTCGATGACCTCCTTGCCCGATACGCCAGTGTCGCACTGCAGCAGGCCATCGGGGATAAGCATACGGTCCTCGCCGGCAATCTTGCGTTTCTTGTCCACATAGCCGATCTCCATGGTGCTCGCGCGCACGATGGCATAGCTCGGCACCTTTTGCGAGGGGTTCGGCAGAATGGCGTAGTGGCGCGCGATGTCGTTGCGCACCTCGCCCTCTTCGCGACCTACCTCGTGCATAAAAGCCTGCTTGGAGCCCAGCAGCATCACGGCAAACCAGCGGGCATCCTCATCGTCATCAAAGTCCGCCACAAGCACGTCGGTGGACTCGGCTTTCTCGGCCTTGGTGAGTTCGGAAGAGATGAACTCCGCAATCTGCTGCGACAGGTCCACGAACTCACGCTCACCAAAGAAATAGCCCTTGAGCTCGCCGCCGAATGCGGAGTTCTCGGCAAACGTGGCACGCTTGTTGTCGGCCGAAGTACGAGCGCGCCGCAGGTGCGTAGTCACGAAGTTGCGCACGGTACGGCTCTCGATATCGAGCTCGCGCTGGCTCATGACGTTGACGGCAGAGTCAAAGTCCAAGATATGCAGAATCGCGTGATTGATTTTCATATACGGCATTCCGTTCTAGATTGATTTCGGCACGAATCAGTATAGCGGTCGAGCCCGCCCCAGGCGCTTCGAAGATTGGTGCATCGGGGACAGGTTGCTTGCACCAATGGTTAGCGCAGGAGCTCGGACTGCCAAGCCTCGAGCTGTTCTGCCAAACTCTTGCCGGCAGCGGGCACGTCGATCTGGGGTCGTTTGGGCAGCAGCGCACACTTAAGAATCGCAACGATGGTCTGCGAGACAAAGCGTCGTGTATCCTCGTCAAAGCCTTGCGCAGCCTGGAGCATCACGGGCAGGCTCTCGCGCAGATTCCCAGCGATATCCGCAAACCGCTCAGCACCCGTAGCCTCAAACACGGAGAACAACGCATCTACAAAACGCTCGCGTTCGCTAGGCGACACTGCAAGCAGCATCTCGCGAATGGAACCATCAACGTATCGAGCACCGGCAGACAGGCGCTCACAGTACACGAAGTCGTGACCATCAACCACCCAGCTAAAGGGATTGTGCTGCAGCAGGCTGAACTCGGTGCTCTCAACGATGGCATAGTCCTCCTGTGTCTCGAACATCATGCCAAAGATCGACGACCGAGGTAGCGTCTTATCGATTCGACCGGAAAGATCGGCAAAGGCGTTGCCGTTCAGAAACTCCTCGACGAACCCTGGACCATCATGGGAATACGCCCGTTCGATTCGCTCACGGGCGACATCGGAGCACATCGCCGCACCGTACACCGCAAGGTTTCCACCCTTGGAATGACCTCCGCACAAAAGCGGCCCGTCGATCGCATCCGCCGCCTCGTCCACATAACGCGCCGCGGATTCCTGGGCCGGCACAGGACACCGGAACGCCATGTTAAAGTCCTCTTTCCAGCCCACAATCGTGCTGTCGGTCCCCCGGAAGGAAAGATAGCTAAACCCCGCCGGAAACCGGAACGCCATTGCTGCAAACTGCTCCGTCGCCACCACATCGCTCACGGCACGATAGCCGCAAACGTGCACGCCGCGGTATCTGGGATTTGCTGCCACGGCCTCCAACAAGGCCCTGCTCCCCTCTGGATCCCACAAGTCGTCAATCATGTCCCGATAGCACTCGGCACGCAGCAGCTCGCGTACGTCTAGGCCCTGCCAGTTCGTCAGCTCCGCCGTATCACCCGGCAAACGCAAATAGGACAACCACGCAAAGACCAGGCTGTCCACCGCGCAGAACGGCCGCTCCTCAAACGGATCAAACGCCGTCTGGGCATAGGTCAAAAAATTAGGCGAATCCGACATGGCCCTCCCATCAACTATGGTGTATTGGGATGGTGCATTGGGGTCAGGTTACTTTGCACCAAAAGGCGCCCGGGCCGTGTGGACCCGGACGCCTTCATTGTAGCTTTTCGCTCTAGCGAGCTTGATTTAGCAGGAGAAATCGACGCTGTCGATGATGTCCTTGAGGGCCTTGGCGGAGACGGTGAGCTCATGCTGCTCGTCGTCGTTCAGCGGCACGGGGACGCGGCAGACAACGCCGTCGCGGCCAACGACGGTCGGCATGGAGATGGCAAGATCGGACAGGCCATACTCGCCCACCATGAGCGAGGAGACAGGCAGAACGGTCTGCTCATCGCGCATAACGGCGGTGCAGATGCGCTTGACGGCCATGGCGACGCCATAGTAGGTGGCGTGCTTCTTCTCGATGATGGTGTAGGCGGAGTTCTTGACGTCCTCAGCGATGCGCTTCTCGGCAGCCTCATGCTCCAGGTGGCCGTGAAGCTCACAGAAGGTGTTCAGCGGAACGCCGGCAACCTGAGCGCTGGACCAAGCGACAAACTCGGAGTCACCGTGCTCGCCCATGACATAGGCCTGGACATCGCGCGGGTCAACCTCGACGTGGGCACCAAGCATCTGCTGCAGGCGGCCGGTGTCGAGCACGGTGCCGGAACCGATGACGTGGCCCTCGGGCAGGCCGGACATCTTGATGGCGGCGTAGGTCAGAACATCGACCGGGTTGGAGACGATTAGCAGAATGCCGTCGAAGCCGGACTTCTTAATCTCGGGAATAATGGACTTGAAGATGCTGACGTTCTTGTTGACCAGGTCCAGGCGGGTCTCACCGGGCTTCTGGGCAGCGCCAGCAGTGACGACGATCATGGCGGCGTCGGCGACATCGGAATAATCGCCGGCGTAGATCTTCATCGGCTCGGCAAACGTCATGCCGTGCGCGATATCCAGGGCCTCACCCTCGGCACGGTTCTTGTCCACGTCGATGAGGACCATCTCGGAGAACAGACCACTCTGCATCAGTGCGAACGCCGAAGACGAACCGACGAAACCGCAGCCGACAATAGCGACCTTCTTCTCGTTAACCATTAGAAACTCCCATCTCTCTCCACAAACAAGCCGCCCGGGAACGACCCGAGCGGCTTGTCGTAATCCCAATACATCCAATCGGGACTTTGATTATGCCCCTATTCGCAGCCAAAAATCGACCGTTTACCGAAATTGTTTGCAGTATTCGTAAAATAACTGCGCGAAATCGGTTTCGAGCTATTGACGAGTCGAAATAGGTTTCTAATACAGGCCCGCCTCGCGAATGGCCTCGACAGCCAAAGCGATCTGATCGGGCGGTAGGACCAGCGCCATGCGCACGTGTCCCTCGCCCGAAGGACCAAAACTCGCGCCCGGCGTCACCACAACGCCGGCCTTCTCCATGAGCTCCTCGCAAAACGCCATGGAATCGGTGCGACCACCGGGAAGCTTGGCCCACACAAACATAGAGCCATGCGCGTTGGGACGCTCCCAGCCCAGGCCCTCAAGACCGTCGCACAGGGCATCGCGACGTTCCTGGTACTTCAGGCGCTGCGCCTCGACCTCATCGCGCGGACCGTTCAGGCAGGCGATAGCAGCCTTCTGGATCGGGAAAAACATACCGAAGTCGATCTGGCCGCGCAGCTTGGCAAAGGCCGAGACCACATCCTCGCGACCGACCAAAAAGCCGATGCGGGCACCGGTGACGTTAAACGACTTGGAAAGCGAGAAGAACTCCACGCCCACCTCAAGCGCACCGGGATACTGCAAGAAGCTGCCGCCGGGCTCGCCGTCAAACACGATGTCAGAGTATGCGTTGTCGTGAACGATGAGCAGGTCGTGCTCGCGGGCGAAAGTGATGATCTCCTCGTAGACCTCGGGCGTGCCCACCGAGCCGACCGGGTTGGCGGGCAGCGACACGATCATATACTTGGCACGATCGGCCACCTCGGGATCGATACCCGCCACATAGGGCAGGTAATTATGCTCGGCAACCAGCGGATAGTATTCGAGCTTGGCATCGGCGATCTTGGCACCCGCCTCAAAGACCGGGTAGCACGGATCGGGAACCAAAATAGTATCGCCCGGATCGAGCAGGGCCAGGCCCAAATGGCCCACACCCTCCTGCGTGCCGTTGCACGACTGCACCATAGACGGCGTAATGCCGGAGACACCAAAGCGACGCTCGTAGTAATCGCACACGGACTGCTTGAGTTCGGGCAGGTCGCGCAGGGCATACTTCCACATCTCGGGATCTTGGGCTGCCTGCGTGAGCGCCTCGACCACGTGGTCGTACGGCTTAAAGTCGGGCGTGCCCACGCTCATGTTGTAAATGGTCTTGCCCTGAGCCTTCAGCGCGAGAAGCTTATTGTTGAGCGAGGCGAAGACCTCCGCGCCAAAGCGGTCGAGACGCTGCGATGCCTGCATGGTGCCACCTTTCGATATGAAAAACGCGGCGCTCCGACAAGAGCGCCGCGCGATACGGGCCATCAGATTGCAAAAGTGTAACGCTTGCAACCCCCGTATTGGTTCAATTTAGCCAACCTTAGTCAACCGGATTGAGCGCATCGATCTGCGCAAGCCACAGACGCGAGCTGGCGTCACTCGGCATACGCCAATCGCCGCGCGGGCTGAGCGTCACCGAGCCCACCTTGGGACCATCGGGCAGGCAGCTGCGCTTAAACTGCTGGGCAAAGAAGCGACGGCAGAACGTACGTAGCCACGTGTGGACGGTCTTGGCGTCGTAGACGCCCTCGAAGCTCTTGAGCGCCATGCGGTAGATCTTGCCCGGCTCAAAGCCGAAACGCAGCAGGTAGTAGAGGAAGTAGTCGTGCAACTCGTACGGGCCCACCAAATCCTCGGTCTTCTGCGCAATCTCGCCGTCGCCCGTGGGAGGCAGAAGCTCGGGGGACACCGGCGTATCGAGGATATCGAGCAAGACCTCGGCAATGCGCCCGCCAAAGACATCGGCGGCATAGCGTACCAGATGGCGCACAAGCGTCTTGGGCACGCTCGCGTTGACGGCGTACATGCTCATGTGGTCGCCGTTATAGGTAGCCCAGCCGAGCGCCAGCTCCGACAGGTCGCCCGTGCCAATGACAAAACCGCCAGCCTGGTTGGCCAGATCCATCAGAATCTGCGTACGCTCGCGCGCCTGGCTGTTCTCGTAGGTCACGTCCTGCACGGCCGGATCATGCTCAATGTCCTTGAAGTGCTGCTCCACAGCCGCGTGGATCGAAACCTCGCGGAAGCTCACACCCAGGTCGCGAGCGAGCGACTCGGCATTCGACTTGGTGCGATGCGTCGTGCCGAAGCCGGGCATGGACACGGCTGTGATACCAGTGCGCGGCAGCCCCAGCGCATCGAAGGCACGCACGGTCACAAGCAGCGCCAGCGTGGAATCGAGACCGCCCGAAAGGCCGATAACGGCCGCCTTGGTGCCCGTATGGGCAAGGCGGGTCTTGAGGCCCGCGGTCTGCAGGTCGAGGATGGTCTCGCAGCGCTCAGCCAGGTCACCATGGTCGGCAGGCACGAAGGGCGCGCGGGGGAAGACACGGTCTATGCCGAGCGCATCGCGCAGGACAGGCTCTTCGGCGAGCGAGCCCTCAAACGAGAACTCGACGGTCACGGCCTCCGGCGCATCGTCCGCGCGCGTCCATGTCGTCGAGCGACGGCGCTCAGCAACCAGACGGTCAAGGTCAACGTCGGCGATGGCCATATCGCAGGTAAGCAGTTTGGTCGCGGCGAGCTTGGAGCCGTTTTCGTAGACGAGGTTCTCGCCCGCAAAGACCATGTCGGTCGTGGACTCGCCCTCGCTCGCGTCCGCGTAGGCATAGGCGCAATACAGGCGCGCGCTCTGGTTGGAAATGAGTCTGCGGCGGTAATCCGCCTTACCGATAATCTCGTCCGAAGCCGACGGATTGAGGATCACCGTCGCACCGGCAAGCGCCATCTCGGTCGAAGGCGGCGCCGGCACCCACAGGTCCTCGCAAACCTCAACGCCCAGCACCATATCCTCGGCACCCTCATCACAGCAGCGGTAGACAAGCCCCGAACCCAGCGGAACCGGACCCTGACCGGCAAATTCAACCCACACGGGATCCGCAGGCGACGGAGCAAACCAGCGACGCTCATAGAACTCGCCATAGTTGGGCAGATACTTCTTAGCCGTAAGACCCAAAAGCTCACCCGCACAGCACACGGCGGCGCAGTTGTAGATGTTTTCAGCCACCGCAACGGGCAAGCCAACGGTAAAGACGATCGGCAGCTCACGGGTTTCATCGAGGATGTGCACCAGCGCTGCTTCGCAGGCATGCAGCAGCGTGCGGTTATGGAACAGATCGGCCGCGGTATAGCCGGTCAGGTTAAGCTCGGGCAGTACCAGCGCGCGAACGCCACGCTCGGTAGCCTCGCGAACAGCCGCCAGCGCCACCTCGGCATTGCCCTCGACATCGGCCACACGCATCTTGGGCGAGGCCGCCGCCACACGCAAAAAGCCATCAGACTGAGAAAGGTGAAGATTCATAAGAATGCTCCCGTGCGTAAACGCCATTCACAACAATTAGCAAGCCCTATTGTAGTTCAACCGCCGGGTGTAACCGCATCCCACCAACTTGGTGAGCTATTGATGAGTTGATGGTATCTGTTAAATGTCACGTACGATTCACTTCTGGTGGGTACCCTGATGGCTACACGAAACGAAGCAGATTTACACCGGGAGGACCCCGTATGACAACCAAGTACACCGACGCGCCACGCACGCGCGTCATGACGCCGGCATCGCTCAACAACGGCGTGCACGAGAACCATTCCATCGGACAGACCATGGCCATCGCGCCCAAAAAGGGCCTGTTCGATGACATTTCCATTCCCCAGATCATCGCCGGCGCCGCAGCTGCTGCCACGAGCGTCGCGTTTGCCTCCAAGATTGGCATTGCCGGCTCGGTGATTGGTGCCGCTGTGAGTTCAGTCATCACTGTTGTGTCCTCGCAGGTCTATCGCCACTTTATCTCCGCCAGCGCCGAAGCAATCAAGGGCACGCATGCCGCTGTCGACTACCCTGCCGGCGCCTACGAGCCCGTTGAGCCCGATGTCGAGGAGCACCTAGGTGGCGCCGCGACCACGCAGGAGATGCGCCAGGTTGCGGGACGCGCGACCACGGCGCGCGTCGCCCCCAACAGCCTGCGCGCCAAGGCGGCGGCAGAGCGCAGCCAGACGCAAAAGAAGGTCATCGTCTTCTCGATCGCCATCGCCATCGTCGCGGTCATCGCCTGCGCCGGAGCGATTCTCATCACCACCGCCGGCGAAGGCCTGGGCGAACGCCCCGAGTCAATCCTGTCGTCGCGCACGACCGAGAGCAATGCAAATGGCAACACCCAGTCGCAGGATCAGCAGACACAGACGGACGACACGCAAGACAGTTCTACCTCCGCCAATTCGCCCTCGAACACCCAAGACCAATCGCAGAGCACCGATTCCTCTACGGCCAACAGTGGCACGCAATCCGGCACGACCGACTCAAGCCAAACGACTGACGGCTCTCAGCCGAGCACGGGCAGCCAGACGAGCGACACCACGTCGGGAACGGGCACAGCAGACAGCAACAACAGCAATTCGAGTGGCACCACATCGGGCACGACATCTGACAGTTCAAGCCAAGGCACGACATCGGGCAACTAGGCGCTGCATCCCCAGATAGGCAACCTGTACAACGGGCGCGAACCGGCAACGGTCGCGCCCGTTTGCCTTGGGCGCCGAGGTAGCAAGCCCCGCGCGATGGTAAGATGCTTTGGTGTGTAAAGAGGAGATTTGCCATGAGCAAGACAATAGTTAGGCCCACGCTTTCGCTGGGCAACCACATCTATCTGTATCGCCTGCTGCGCGATGCAATCGGATGCGGCAAGCAAACGTTTATGACGCAGGTCGAGGAGGCACTCGCCGCTGGTGACATGGCCGCTTATGACCTGGGCTTCGAGTCCACGCGCGAGCTGCTCGAGGAGCTCGACGACTGCATTAAGCTGACCGTCTTTAAGGGCGGTCGCCTGTATGCCACTGTCATCGCCAACGAGGCCTGGGATGCCGCCCTTGCCAAGGGCGAGGACAAGCCCAAGGCAGCCAAGGGAGCCAAGCAGTCCTACAAAAAGAAAAAACGCGGCGAGAAGGACCTCAAGGCCGTGCGTCCCAAGCACGTTAAGCGTCCCGAGCCCGAGCCCGTGGCCGAAGTCGCTCCGGAGCCCGAGCCCGAGCCCGAGATCGAAGCCGCTATTGAGGTAACAGCAGAAGCCGAAACCGAAATCACTGCCACGACCGATCCCAAAGTCATATCCGAGCAGGAAGCCACTGCGGAACTCAACGAGGCTCCCAAGTCGACAACCGAAGAAGCCACTGACCAGCCCGAGACGCCTGCGTTCCAAAACAGCGATGTCTTTGGCGACGAGGCTGAGGACGATCAGTCCGACGATCAAGGCGCTACCGAGTCGACGCCGGAGCCCGAGACGCCGGAGCCCGCCATCTCGCTCACGGTCGTCTATGACCCCGAGAACGCCAACGCCGGCATCACCACTATGGCATCCACGCCCATCGAAGCAAAGTCGAGCGTCGAGAATGAGAGCGCGATGCAGGTTGAGTTTGAAACTGCAGCTGTAGACGCGCCCGTCACCGTGAAGCCCGCAGATTCCGCAGTTAAGCCGGAACCGGTGCCTGAGCCCGCACCCGTCATCGAATCCGTGCCCGCCTCTGCTTGCGACCAAGTTCCCGCACCGGCACCGGCTTCGGTACCCGCAGCGGCCCCAACCCCCGCACCCGCAGCGCCCGCCATCCCTGAGGACTTCCCCGTCGATTTCGCAACTGAGGTCTTCTGCCCCGGTCCGTTGCTACACCAGCTGTCGACCTATCTCCCCTACGGCGCCGATACCCTCGGCATCGTCGGCGAGTACTACTGGATCGCCCGCGAGCGCGGTACCATCGAGGCCGCGCGAAACCGCGCAAGCTTCCCCCTGCGCTACACGCAGGACGGCGAGCGCCACGAGGTTGCCGTGCGCATCCGCCGCAACACCACCGGCGGTCTCGGAGCCACCTGGACCATCGATAAAGTCGAAGAACCCGAGCAGTAACGACAAACGGCTCAAATCCAAATCAGGATTTGAGCCGTTTTTATTTGTTGATGTTGCGTAACCAACAGCGAGCGGGCCGCAAGTGCCCCAGGTTGCCGTGAAAGAGGAGCGACGCGTACTTCGGTACGCGAGCGACGGCTTGAACGGCAAGATGGGGTGCTTGCGACCCGCGCAGCGTCGAGCAGTTACGCGGTTTGGAAAACCGCGTAACGATCTAGTCGCGCGTCAGCTTACGGTAGATACGATGCGGCTGGGCCGCGTCCTCGCCCAGGCGCTCGATGCGATTGGCCTGATAGGCCTCGAAGTTGCCCTCGAACCAATACCAGTTGCCCGGGTTCTCGTCGGTGCCTTCCCACGCCAGAATGTGCGTGGCGACGCGGTCCAGGAACATACGGTCATGGCTAATGACCACCGAGCAGCCCGGGAACTCGAGCAGCGCCGCTTCGAGCGAGGACAGCGTCTCGACGTCGAGGTCGTTCGTAGGCTCGTCGAGCAGCAGCAGGTTGCCGCCCTGCTTGAGCGTGAGCGCCAGGTTCAGACGGTTGCGCTCGCCACCGGAAAGTACGCCAGCGCGCTTCTGCTGGTCCTGGCCCTTAAAGCCAAAGCTCGCCACATAAGCGCGGCTCGGAACCTCGGTCTCGCCGACCATCATGTGGTCCAGGCCGTCCGAGACGACCTCCCACAGGTTCTTATCGGGATCGATGCCAGAACGGTTCTGGTCGACATAGGAGATCTTGACGGTCTCGCCCACCTCGAGCTCGCCCGAAGTCAGCGGCTCCAGGCCCACGATGGTCTTGAAGAGCGTAGTCTTGCCCACACCGTTGGGGCCGATGACGCCCACGATGCCGTTACGCGGCAGGGTGAACGAAAGGTCGTCGATGAGCACACGGCCATCGAACTCCTTGTGCAGATGATGGGCCTCGAGCACCTTGTTGCCCAAACGCGGGCCCACAGGGATGCGGATGTCGGTCCAGTCGAGCTTCTGGCTTGCGCGGGCCTCGGCCTCCATCTCCTCGTAGCGAGCCAGACGGGCCTTGTTCTTTGCCTGGCGAGCCTTGGGCGAGCTGCGTACCCACTCGAGCTCGGCCTCCATGCGCTTGGCGAGCTTGGCGTCGCGGTTGCCCTGCGCCTCGATACGGGCGGCCTTGGTCTCCAGATACGTGGAGTAGTTGCCCTTGTAGGGATAAAGGTGACCGCGGTCGACCTCGCAGATCCACTCGGCAACGTTATCCAGGAAGTAGCGATCGTGCGTGACGGCAAGCACCGCGCCCTGGTAGCTGTGCAGGAAGTGCTCGAGCCACAGGATCGACTCGGCGTCCAGGTGGTTCGTGGGCTCGTCGAGCAGCAGCAGGTCGGGAGCTTCGAGCAGCAGCTTGCACAGGGCCACGCGACGGCGCTCGCCGCCAGAGAGCACGTTGACCGGCATGTCGGAATCGGGCAGCTGCAGGGCGTCCATGGCCTGGCCGAGCTTGGAATCGATATCCCAGCCGTCGGCGGCGTCGATCTCGTCCTGGAGCTTTCCCATCTCGGCCATGAGGGCGTCCATGTCGCAATCCGGGTCGCACATCTCCTCGCCGATCTTGTTGAAGCGATCGACCTTGGCGATCATGTCGCCAAATGCCATGCGCACGTTCTCGATGACGGTCTTGTCGTCGTCGAGCGGCGGCTCCTGCTGCAGGATACCCACGGTGTAGCCGGGGGTGAGCTTGGCATCGCCGTTGGAGACTTCCTCGATGCCGGCCATGATCTTGAGCAGGGTCGACTTGCCCATACCGTTGGGGCCCACGACGCCGATCTTGGCACCGGGGTAGAAGCTCAGGGTCACGTCGTCAAGGATCACCTTGTCGCCATGGGCCTTGCGAGCCTGATACATCTGATAAATGAACTCCGCCACAGTCATTTCTCCTTATCTAGCTGCGGAAATCTTCTCCCCCTCTCCGTTTTGGAAAAAGCGGAGAGGCAGTTCGCGCGTTCTAATAAAAAGGGGCATGGTTGCCCACACCCCCTAATACTACCTGGGAAAAGTCCCCCGGAACATACTATGAACTGCGTACGCTAGTTTTCCGCAACCTTAACGAGCGGCTCGCTGCGATTTGCGCCACAACAGATACGAGTAGACGTAGACGGCTCCAACCGAACCAAACGCCAGAACCGCAATCACCGCGGCGACGACTTCACTCGAAAGCACGCTGCCTGCCACGCCCATCACAATCAGGCCAATACCTAGCACCATAAAGCAGGCGCCGCCAAAACGCTGCGTACGGCGCCAGTTCTCGGGATCGGCAAGCGCCCAGGGCGTCTTGATACCGAGCGTAT
The DNA here is from genome assembly GCA_900550735.1 of uncultured Collinsella sp. Lineage (GTDB taxonomy): Bacteria > Actinomycetota > Coriobacteriia > Coriobacteriales > Coriobacteriaceae > Collinsella. The sequence goes on along the minus strand of URTD01000008.1, from coordinate 15,179 downwards.
AGTTCTGCTTCACACGCGGCAAGTAGTTGCCTACGCCGATGAACAGCAAACCGACAACACCGGAAATCAGCACGTTAACCGAACCGACCGCCGGCACCACGCCCCAGACCGTAAGCTCTCCCAGCCAGCTTATGGCGCACATGAACAAGGTGGAGGCGATTACGAAGCCCTGGTAGAACTTGCCCGAGGTTCGATATGCCTCACCTTTGGGGTCGATGCGCGGCACCACGCAGAACATTGCGAGAAGCGCCAGAGGCAGCACGCCGAGCGCGGAGGCCATCCAGCTAGGGCCCCAACCGTCGACGGCGCCGTTCGCGCCCCAGTGCGTGGGAATCTGCGCAGGCAAGCTCGGCATCACCATGAGGTGCGCTACGACATTGGCGACGCACAGAGCGACCAGCGCAATCCACACGCGCGACGATACCCCCGTGGGGTGAATGCCCTTGTTTTCGTTATTCATCCTTATCACCTTCCGTGTTTGTAAAGCCCATAAACCAGCCAATCAAATCCTGCATGACGGTGGTGTTTAAGCTGTATACGATGTTTTGGCCATGGCGCTCGTCGGTCACCAACCCGGCGTTTTTGAGCGTCGCCAAGTGATGGCTCAGCGACGGCTTACTGATATCGAAATGCTCGGCAAGCTCCCCCGCCGTGCAATTGCCCTCGCGCAGCAACTCCAAAATGCGCCGTCGCGTTGGATCGGCAAGCGCCTTAAAACCCTCTCCCGGCATAAGACCTCCTCTCATCATCTCTCATGACGCGCACACTATACTCGATATTTAGATGTTTGTCTAACTATCTAATCTTGTACTCAAAAAAATAGCCGCCTCCGCGTAATGCGAAGACGGCCACTTCTCACGCTACAAACGTGTTTTAGAGTTGGCCAACCCGCTGCAACGGGTGCCATCTGCTTCAATCTTATGCGAACCCCGATCCCATTTCAACAAGCCCAAGGGCTCAAATGGAATCGCGATAACACCTATAATGGCGATAGCTAAAACACGATTCGCTTCCCCATCGGAGGATGTCTATGACCGAAACCGCTGCCGCTCTCGTCGAGACACGCGACACCAAGCTCGAGATCATCATGGGCCGCGAGGCACTCGATAAGCTCGCCGATGCTACGGTGTTGGTGCTCGGCTGCGGAGGCGTGGGCTCCAACTGCTGCGAGGCACTCGCCCGCGGCGGCATTGGTCATTTCGTCATTCTGGACAAGGACATCGTCGCGCCCAGCAATATCAATCGCCAGGCTATCGCCTTTCACAGCACCATCGGCAAGCGCAAGGTCGATGTTATGGAAGCCATGATCCACGACATCAATCCCACCGCCACCGTTATCAAACGCACCGAATACCTGCTGAGCGACAACATCGACGAGTTCTTCGCGAGCGTTTTGGAGCAGACGGACGGCAAGCTCGACTACGTCGTCGACGCCATCGACACCATCTCGGCCAAGCTCACCATTGCCAAATATGCTCAGGACCACGACATTCGTTTGGTTAGCTCCATGGGCGGGGCCAACAAGCTCCATCCCGAGTGCCTCCGCTTTGCCGACATTTTCGATACGGTACGTGACCCCATGAGCCGCATCATGCGCAAAGAATGCAAGAAGCGCGGAATCAAGAGTCTGCATGTACTGTTTAGCTGCGAGGAATCGGTTAAGGCACAGCCCCGCGACCCTTCCAATATCCACGAGCGCACCGAGCTCGGAACCGCCAGCTTTATGCCGCCCATCATGGGCCAGATGATTGCCGGCGAGGTTATCCGCCAGATCAGTGGCCGCGGCACCGAGCGCGTGCGCGCCGATGGCCAGCGCTTGGACTAGCGGAGCGCGCCGAGATGGAGCCCCGGTTATTTGATGCACACTGCCATCTTGATTTAATGGCTCACCCGGACGCCGTTGCCGATGAGGCAACGGCGCTGGGCTTGGGTCTATTTGATTGCGGCGTCGATCCACGCGACTTTTCGGCCGCAAACGAGCGCGCTCGTCGCCACCCGGGCATCATCGCCGGCGTTGGGCTTCACCCCTGGTGGCTCGCCGATGGCCACTGCGGTTTTGCCGAAGTCAATCTGCTTTGCGAAGTTGCTGCCCAAGAACGCTACATCGGCGAAGTCGGACTCGACTTTTCCGCGCGCTTTGCTGGAAGTGAGCCGCTACAAATACAGGCACTTAACCGGCTCTGCGATGCGCTCGTGCAGCATCCTCTTACCGGGCGCGTGATATCAATTCACGCCGTTCGTTCGGCAGGAGCCGTACTGGACGTCCTCGAATCGCATGGACTACTCATCCCAAACCCCGACTCCCCCGCTATCATCTTCCACTGGTTTAGCGGCACTTCGGACGAACTCACCCGCGCGCGTAATGCGGGCTGCTATTTTTCCGTCAACGAACGCATGCTCGCGACCAAGCGCGGTCGCGAATACGCACGACAGATTCCACTCGACCGCCTACTGCTCGAGACCGATGCGCCGGCCGAGCCAAACACAGAAACAAGCGCGCAGTCGCTCATCAGGTCGCTCACAAGGACCTCAGAACGCATCACCTCGCTCAAAAACTGCGACGCAAAGCGCATCGAGTCGATAGTTTTAACAAATGCGCGCTCTGTTTTTGGCCTTCGCTAACCCCTGGTGTGCAAAAAATGCCAAATATGAGTACTGCTACCGGAATGGATACATTTCTTTTAACTTTCCAACCGCCAGAATAATCCTCGATTGTCCGCTAATTAAAGCTTTTACAGTCATTCATCCTGCGTTTTCGCAAATCTTAAACCCCTCCAGACGCTCAAATCACGTCTGAAGGGGTTGATTTTGCTGCGACTAAATTAGTCACAGTACTCATATTTGGCATTTTTTGCACACCGGGTCCCGAGGAGGCGCCTGCACCTCCCCGGGACCGCTCGGCTATTCGACGATTAGCGCCCCGTGGCCCCAAGAACCTTCCATGCCGCACACGGTCGAAGCAAACCCGGCAGCAAAGTCAAGCGCGCGCTCGATGGCCTCGGCGCCATCCTCACCACGCTTGGCGGAATCGAGATAGCACATCAAAAACGAGGTGAGGAACGAGTCGCCCGCCCCCATGGTGTCCTTCATGTCCGTTACCGGTTTAGCCAGCTGGCGGTAATAACGCTCGCCGTCGTAAGCAATGCAGCCCTCGGCGCCCGCCGTAGCCGACACAAAACGCGGACCCAGGCCCTTCACCCATGCCAGACGCTCGCGGATCTCGTCCTCACTCGCGGCATCCGCTGCACTAAAGAAAGCAAAATCGACGTAGGGCGCAATCTGCTCGTAGTACTCGTCGGTGGAGTCGTCCGAAAAGTCAAAAGAGACCATGACGCCCGCAGCCTTCAACTTGGGCAGCTCGCGCTCGGTAAAGCAATAGTTGCCCGAATGAACCACATCGAACTGCTTCATGTACGCAAGGTCAAAGCGATCGAGGACATAGCGCGCATCGCCACGGATACCGCCCTCGTTGGAGCCGAGGAAGACACGGTCACCGTCAACGACGGTCACGCGAGCCGCTCCGTTCTCGCCAATCATCTGCTCGCACTTGTCAAGCTCGATACCCTCATCCTCGAGGCTTGCAATAACATGCTCGGCAGCGGCGTCATTGCCAAAAATGCCCATGTATGCGGAGCGTGCGGCACCGCATTTCTTGGCATAAACGGCGAAGTTCACCGCGTTGCCGCCAGGATACATGGTGTGGATATGCTCGTAGCGATCGACGACGTTGTCGCCAAATCCGAGCGCGTTAACGTTAAATGCCATGGCCTTTGTCCCTTCTAGTACTCGACGACGCCCATGTAGCGACGGAAATCGGGATCATGGTCAAACACCTTGCCGCGTGCAGCACGCAGCTCGCAGTTCATGGCGTAGAACAGCACCGGGTCCAGATAGGCACGGACGCTCGCCGGCACGGCTTCCATACCGTACTCCTTGGCATCGAGCACCATCAGCGTATCGGTATGCGTCTTAAGGAACGCCAGGGCGCGCTCGTCCATAGCACGGCACTCGCTGGAGCCCATCTGCAGGAAGTAAAAAACGCCATCCTGAGTAGCCTCGAAGGGGCCGTGGAAGTACTCGGCAGAGTGGATGTAGCTGCAGTGCTGCCACTGCATCTCCATAAGAGAGCAGATAGCGAAACCGTAGGTCTGGCTAAAGTTGGGACCGCTGCCCAGAATGTAGAAGAACTCGTGCTCCTGGCAAAGCTTGGCAAAACGATCGCCCAGCTCGGCATTTACCTTCTCACGTGCCGGGGGAAGAATCTTATCCATCTCGGCGATACCGGCATACATATCGGCAAGATCGGCGTAGCCCTCCTGCTGATCGAGCAGCTCGGCCGCAAGCGACAGCGAAATGCCAGCGGGGACCTCGGCCTGCGGCACGCCCTCGCCCCACGGGTAGACCCACGTGGTCCACTTGCCGGAGTCGATCTTGGATCCAGCGTTGTCGGTCTGGGCGATCACCGTAGCGCCGGCAGCAAGGGCAATCTCGCAGCCCTCGACGACCTCGGGGGTGTTGCCGCTGTGGCTGCAGGCAATGACCAGGGACTTCTCGCCCAGACGACGCGGACGCATGATATCGAACTCGCGAGCCGTATAGATATACGAAGTGAAGGTGGTTGCCTCGCGCTGCAGAAGCTCATGAGCCGGGATCAAATCGATCATGGAGCCACCGCAAGCAATCCAGTAGACGCTGTCGAACTTACCCTTCTCGGCAATTGCCTCTTTGATCAGATCGTGTGCGTTCATATCCAGTTCCTTTCTTGTTTGGGCCGCAATCAATGACGTTGGTTGCGTGGCCGATAGTTGTTTTAGTCAATCAGATATTTCTCGAATGCGGCCATGTTCTTGGCATCTGCCGCCGCCGGGTCATCGTAGTAACGGCCGTCCGTGATTTCCTGGCCCAGCATGCCGTCGAAACCATGGGCGTTGAGTGTGGCGACGAAGGCGTCCATATCGTGCTTGCCATCGCCCCACACCAGATGGCCATACGGGTCGCCGTCGATAAAGTGCATCTCGTGAATTGCCCCATCACCAAAAGCGGCAAACCAGTCCTCAAGCGTCTCGCCTGCAACGCCCATCGCGGTTGTATCAACCATGGGCTGTAAGTACGGGCTCGCGACCTCGTCAATCATGCGCTTCGCATCGGAAACCGTCGTCACAAGGTTGCTCTCCTCGGGACGCAGGCTTTCCATCGTAAGCACCAGACCGTGCTCGCCGGCATACTCCGCCAGAATGGACAAGTGCTCGCGGCTGCGCTTCCAGGCTTCCTCGCGGTCCTCGTCCCAGTCGCCCCAGCCCGAGTTGACGGACATACGGTCGCACCCAAGTACCTCGGCAAGCTCAATGCCGTGTTTAAAGTACGCCAGGCTGCGCTGTTCATGCAGCGGTTTGCGTGCGCAGTACTGCCAAGGATAGACAACATTCTCGGGGCACAGAGTACGATACCTAAGCCCACGGTCTGCAGCCTTTTTCGCCAGGACCTCAGCCTCAAAGTAGCCCGTGTGGTCGAGCGTCACATGTGGCTCCGCACACCACAGCTCAATGGACTCAAAGCCCAAACGCTGCTGCACATCAAGGAAGTAATCGAGCGACCACATGATGTAGTGGATATTCATGCCCGCAATCTGTTCGCGGCGCAGCGTCGGTTTGGATTCAGACATCCTATGCCTCCTTATTTCGATCGAACACGATTCGTCCGTCCGACATCGTCATATCAACCGCAAGATCACGTGCGTCGCGATAATCGAGGTCGAACACATCCCGATCGAGCACGCAGATATCGGCAAGTTTGCCGACCTCGAGCGTACCCAGCTCGTCTTCGCGCATCAGATCGTACGCGCCCCCGGCAGTCCAAGCGCGCAAGAGCTCGACAAGCGTCAGCGCGTTGGCCTCATTCACGAGCAGTCCGTCAGCGAAGAATCCGCCGCACGCGCTGTAGATTGACTCGCCCAGGCTCGGAATCAGCAGCGGCAAATCCGTGCCACAGCACACTATGCATCCGGAATCTTCCATGCCGCGGCGATTCCAGCTGTGCAAAAGTCGCGTCTCGCCAATTTGTCGACGCATCATCGACAGGCAATCCTCGCGCCGGTCCAGCGTCAGAATCTGCGGATAGACCTCGCAAATTCCGCCTAACTTGCCAAACTCGACAAGATCGGTCGGGTCAGAGTTCTCGAGATCGGTAATCGCATGGCGTCGAAGCATCCGTCCATGCTCGTCTCGAGGCAGCGAGGCATAGAGCGCCACGGTGCGGCGAACGGCGCCATCGCCCTGGCAATGCAAGGAGTATCGGAAGCCCTCAGCATCAATTGCACGCAGCTCGTTCTCAATCAGATCCCACTCCAGCTCCTCGACGACCGTCTTGCCGGCAGCGCCCGCATCGGCCGTGTCCTCATAGGGGTCAATCATCTCGGCAAGCCCCGCCCATACGCCGCGATCGGTCATACGGTTGAAGCCAGAAAAACGAACGAACGGTCCCCGGAAGCGCTCTCGCGCCTCGCGGGCATATGCCAGATTTGCACCGGCGCCCACCGGCTGCGACATCATAGAGACGCGAACCGTCAGCTCACCAGATTCCTCACGGCGAGCCATTTCGTCGGCAAAGCCGTAGTAGTCATCAAACGCCATTTCCTTGATGGCGGTAACGCCGCGCTCGTTAAGCATGCTCATGTAGTCCGAATACCCGGCACGCACCTCGGGCAGCGCGAGGAAATCGCTCATCATGCGCCAGATCTTCTCGGCATAGCACGCCTGGGGTGTAAAGCCATATCGCGCACTGGCGGCAGCATTGAGAACGCAGGTCTCCGCGCCCGGCGTAAAGCAGACGACAGGGATATCGCCAAAACACTCGTCAAACACAGCTGCTGTATTTGCGTTCTCGGCATCCGATGCCAACGTTTCGGGTAGGTTGTGGCCAAAAGCCGCCGCGCAATCCGGATGACCTTCTTTCCATGCACGCAAGAGCGACACGGCCTCTTTGGCATCAGCGATGCCGGACAGATCAGACCCCAATGTCCGCAGCGCCCAGCCTGTATAGAAGGTATGCACATCGATCAGGCCAGGCATGACGGTACGGTCGCCCAGGTCAACTACCTCGTCCGCTTGGGTCAAATACGAAGCTAGCTCACACTTGGTGCCAACAGCCTCAATTCGATTGCCACGGACCGCTACGAAACCTTCAAACGGCAGATCCCCCGTACCGGTAAAGACGCTCTTAGACGTCAGGACCGTCAAACGATCAGACATCACAACCACCTACACCGGAAGCATGCCAGAGATTGCCGTTACGATCAGGCCAAAGACGACCATGAAAATGAAGAACTTCCAAATGGTCTTCCACCATTGGCCAAACGAAATCCTAGCCACGGCAAGGCCGGCGACCGTCATGCCCGCCACGGGGCTGATGGTGTTGATGGTCTGGTTGGCAAACTGGAGCGCGGTGACGGCCGCCTCGGGATTGAGGCCCATGAGCTCGGTCAGGGAGCCCATAACGGGCATGGTGAGCGCCGCCAGGCCAGAACTCGAGGGAACCAGCAAAGAGAGCAGGCCAAGGACGATATACATAAACGTGGTGTAGACGGCGGCTGGTGCACCGGCGAGCGCAGTAGCGAGCGTCTGGAGGATGGTGTCGATGATCATGCCACCCTCGGCGATGACCAGAATACCGCGAGCGATACCGATAACGATGGCAGCGTACGCAAAGTCGGCGAGACCCTTAACGAACTCCTCAGCGATCGTCTGCTGGTCAAGACCGCCCAGGATACCGGCAAGCAAGCCCATGCCAAGGAACACGGCGGAAATCTCATTCATGTACCAGCCCTGGGTAACAAGACCCCAGACGATAATGCCCATACCGCAGGCAAAATCGATAAGCACGAGCTTCTGACGGATAGTGAACTCTTCCTCGATGGAGGCATCGGTCACGGAAAACTCAATACGCTTGAGCTTATCGTCCTCGTACGTAATGGACGACTCGGGGTTTTTCTTGACGCGCATGGCGTAGCGCATGGCCCATGCGATACCGACGGCAGTGAAGATGACCCAAGAAACGGCGCGCAGCCACAGTTGCGGATTGCCCTCGATGCCAATGATGCCTTGGGCGATCAAAACATTAAACGGGTCGATGGTCGAAGCACAATATCCCAGGTTGGGACCAAGGAAGCAGATGATGAATGCCGTCATCGAGTCATAGCCGATACCCATCATGATGGGAATGAAGATGGCATAGAACGGCAGGGCTTCCTCAGACATACCAAACGTAGTGCCGCAAATGGACAGCAACGTCATCGTGATGGGAATGATGAGGATGTCCTTGTTCTTGAGCTTTTTAACCACACGGCTCATGCCGGCATTCAAAGCGTTGGTCTTGGTGATGATTGCGAACGATCCGCCAATCAATAAGACGAACGCAACGACGTCGGCAGCCTCCTGGATACCCTTGGTGGGCGCTTGCAGGACCGCGAAGATATCCTGGCCCAGATTGATGGTCTCGCCGGTCTCGGAATCGGTGTAGTTCTTATCGACCTGTTCATAGGTTCCAGCAACGGCGACTTCACGCTCGCCCGCCGCTGTCGAAATCGTCTTGCGCTGATACTGGCCAGAGGGAACGATCCAAGTCAGGACCGCAAAGACAACGATCAGCAAGAACATGATCGTATAGACATGCGGTAATTTGAACTTAAAACGTCTGTTTGTCTTCTTCGCCTTCGTATCTGACATAGATACCTCCAAAGAACTCGAGGCTGCATCGCATCTCGCTTCAACATTTGCACAATGCAAACGTTCTATGACGTCCCATAGATTACCAGCAGCTTTTTCCTTCATCAAGATAATTTCAAACTGATTGCCGCGACGCGGCTGAACGGTTGCGTTCGCGCCGTGAACGGTATGGAAACGCCCGGTGAGATGATCCACCGGGCGCCTCCATTCGCAATGTCCTAGATGTCAAAAACGTAGCGAGACCCAACGATCCGCTGACGACCGATGATAAACGGCCGCCGCTGCTCATCGAAAAAGAAGGCTTCCATATAAAACAAGGGTTCGCCAACGGGAACCGCCAACAGTCGAGCGACCTCGGGCGACGCGCACGCGATCTCGAGCGTGCACGGGTCGGTAAACGCGGGCGTGCGGCCCGTCCGGTTACGCACGAACTCAAAAATGGATTGGTTAGATAGAGGTGCCGTTGATAGATAGGCGTTGTCCTCGTAAACATATATGTTGTTCTCGAGCATGACAGGGACGCCATCGGCAGCGCGCACGCGCTCAACGCAAATCAAGTCAGTTCCAACGGGAACACCAAAGAACTGCGCTTCGGTGGAATCCGCCGGCAGTATCTTTCTCGAAATGACACACGCCCCCGCCTCCATTCCGTTAACGCGGCATGCGTCCGAAAAGCTCTGAACGTCATCCTTCTGGCGAATCATGCGCTTAAGCTTGGGGGCATTGACAAACGTGCCTTTCCCCTGCCGCTTCGTTAGATAGCCCTGCTGGACGAGCTCCTCAATAGCGCGTCGCACGGTAACGCGGCCAACTTTATAGCTCTCAGCCAATTCGAATTCGTTGGGTATCCGCGCGCCCGCCTTGTAGGCACCGGAGTTAATTTCGTTTTTAATGATATCGATAACCTGTTGGTACAGCGGTATCGCTGCTTTACCGTCAGTTAGCCCTTCAGTCGGTGGCATATACCCTCTCCCAGCACAATTAAGTCTAAAGCGGGCCCAAGGGCATTCAGCAAGCCCTTAAGCCCGCATTAGCATTAAGTATGCTTGCTGCCGCACCAAAATGTCGGGTATTTACTCATCTGACCCGAAAAACGCGCAACTACCGCGCTCCTAAGAAAGCGTGAGCAGCTCCGGCAGCTGGTCGATAATCTTGTCCGCGGCATCCTGGCTAAATCCAAAGCGCTCCTCGCGCTTGGCAATGACTGTCAAGCCGGCTCGCTTACCCGCGGTAATGCCCGGAACGGAATCCTCAACGCAGCAGCAGCGATTCGCGGGCAGCCCCAGCAGATCCAGCGCATGCAGGTAGATGTCGGGCTCGGGCTTGCTCTCCTTAAACTGCTCGCCGCTCACCACATACTCAAAGGCATCCGACAGCCCGCATGCGTTGAGCACTTCCTCGATGCTAACCATGGGAGACGAGCTGGCAAGCGCCACGCGAACGCCACGGCGCGGCAGCTCTCGAATCGTATCCACGGCGCCTGGGTTAATCAAAGCCTGATAGTCGCGCGGACGTTTATGCGCCCACTCGTCCCAACGGGCCAACGCTTCCTCGCCAGTGAAATGCCCCTTACCGGCGCGCTCAAACCAATCGACCAGCATATGCAGGAAGAACTGATGGGAGGTACCGACCTGCCCATTCAACTCCTCTTGAGTCAGATTAAGCCCCAGCTCCTTGGCAAACGCGGCAGTCTCGCCCAAGTAGTAATACTCGGTATCGACAATGACGCCGTCCATGTCAAAGATAACGGCGTCGAACGGAAATGCGGACACGGCACCCTCCCTAACAAAAGGACGCCCGCGAGCAGGCGCCCGAATCATGCATTAATCGGCGATTCTAGCCCAGCAGCTTATCCAGCGCCACCGCAATACCATCTTCGTTGTTATTGGCGGTCACCATCTGGGCCACAGCCTTAACCTCATCGACGGCGTTGCCCATGGCAACACCGGTGCCGGCCCACTCAATCATGGACTTGTCGTTCTGGCCGTCGCCAAACGATACGACATCGCTGGCATCGATGCCGAGCTTGGGCAGGGTACCCTCGAGCGCACGGGCCTTGTCGATACCGGGCGCCGTGTACTCAAAGTACCAGTCGGCCGTAAACATGCCCGAAAGCGTCTGCTTAAAGGGCGCATACATCTCCTCGTAATGCGCCTGCAGGTAGGCCGGATCGCCCGCCGTCAGCAGCTTGTCCACGGGATAAGCGTCCACAACCTCATGCAAGCTCTCGACCTCGCGAATCTTAAGATCGCACGCATCGCGCTCATACTTGACGATATTCTTCTGCGAGTCGTCAGGCAGCGTGATCATGCAATGGTACGAATCCTCGATGTGCAGATTACGACCGAGCGAAATCATAGGGATCACGTCAAAATTACGCAGGTGATCAATCAGGCGATGCAGCTCGTCAGCCGGCATGGCCTGGTCAAAAAGGACCTCATCGGTCTGAGCGTCGACCACATGCGCGCCATTAAAGGCAACTAGAAGACCGTCATGGTTTTGAAGGTCGAGCTCCTGCGCCAAGGCGTGCAGCCCCCATGCGGGACGACCCGAAGCCAAGATGAGCTTAATTCCCGACTCCTGCGCCGCGAGCAGCTTCTCGCGCGTACGCGGGCTGATGACCTTTTGGTCGTTGGTGAGCGTACCGTCGATATCCATTGCGATGGCTTTGATTGCCATATATGCCTCCCTGTCATTGAACAACCTTGTCTGAGCCATCATACAGAACACCCACGGCGGCTCTGTCTGCAACAGGTAAAAAGTCATATTGTCCCGAACATGAACGGGACGCCATCTCGGGGCTCAACCGTTCCAGTCAAACGCTGAGCCACCACATGCAAAGCTGGCGACGCCAAGCACGACCGTTCCACGAACCTCGTTTCATCCCGTAGAAAAGAAATTTCAAAATTAGTCTTGTCAAATCAGCAAAACGAACGTACTTTAAAAATGACCGCTCTGGTGGTCATCGTTTGATCGAGCATATTCAGTTTCAGTTTTCAGCGTGTAAGAGAAGGAAGATCGGCAAAGTACAACCCCAAACGCAATGACAACTTAATGAGGTAACTGCCACATGTGAGGCGCCCAGGGCATTGCTGTCTCGATTTTGAGCACGATGCCTTCCGCCTTGCATGGGCCGTTCCATCCCGCCCCTGCAGCAACTGCCTCACGGGCTCATTGAAAACCGCATAGCACCCCAACGTCAGCACATCACCCACGGCAAGCACATCACTCACGACAACCAACACATCAACAAACAGCACGAACATCAACCGATTGGAGAAGCTATGACAAACCACCACGCTGAAGACGGCGATAAGAAAAGCATTCTGGATGCCCGCATTGAGCGAGCATATGCAAACGAATATGACGCCGCCTTTGCCGCCGCGACCATCAAGAACTACGCGTCGCTACCGCTCGCGACGATCTTGGCCGACCACCCTCAACTGCTGAAGCGCTGTACAAAGATCATGGGCGACCCCGACATTCACAAGCTGACAGACCCCTATGCCCCAAAACGCGACAACGATTCGTACGTTCTTACCGTAGGCTGCCTAGCCCATATGCTTACGGCGCTCGACGCGAAACTCAAGCTCGAATGGGAACCCGACGAGCGTCATGAACTCGAAAGCAAGCGGAACACCCTGCGCACCGCACTGTTCCTTCCGTTGGACGGCCTCAAGCGCTGCAACGTCGAGCTCAATACACAGGCGCGGCAAAAGCCCGGGACCACAGGGCAGAAAACTCCAAGACCCTATGCGGCCATCGTCGACCGCAACCGATATAACCGCATGACCGCGCATTTTTCTGCCGAGGGAGCAGCCATAAGGACGCTGATCGACCTGCTGTGCCTCCTGAGCATCAACGAGCTATTTGAGGGCTATCTCGCCCTTGTTCCCGCGACGGCACCCAAGTCGGTAGCAAAGATCATCGAGACCTGCAGACGCCAGTTTGAGCGCCATCGCAATGGCAGCGAGATGAACGCCAGCATCGCGCAGTACTACGCGGCTCATTACAAAAATGACGGATGTGCCCCTGTCGAGCATCAGCTGCGGCTCCCCTACACCACGCCCGCCGCAACGCTCTATCGCTTTGGAGCCCTTGGCGCTTGCGAGCCGCACGAACAGGCAGCCTGCCCCACAACCGAGCTCGATCTCAGGCTCGGACGAACCCTGTAGCCCGCCAGCCCCTCCGCGGGCAACAATCCTATTCCACAACACAACCAACAGAAAGGAGTCCTCATGGACACCAATCATTCCCCCATCATCAGCCCCCTCACCATGCGTGAATCCGCCCGAGGCATCACGCTCACCAGCATTTACGATGAGATGCTCGCCCGTCGCGAGCTCTCCGTCATGGGAAACATCGAAACCCCGATGGCCCACGACCTATGCCAGCAGATCCGCCTGCTCGATGCCACCGACCCCAGCCGCCCCATCACCATATTTGTCGCCAGCGCCGGCGGAAGCGTGCGATCGGGCCTTGCGATCTATGACGCCATGCGCCTCGCATCGTGCCCCATCCGCACCGTCTGCCTGGAATTCGCCGCGTCCATGGGCGCCGTGATCTTTATGGGCGGCGACGATCGCCGTATGGCGCCCCATGCAGAGCTCATGATTCACGACCCGCTGATCCCCCAGGGGGCAGGCGGCTCGGCACTTGCGCTGCAGGAAACCAGCCGGCGTCTCATGCAGACCCGCAAGACCCTCACGCAAATCCTCTCGGACCGCAGCGGCCTCACGCCCAAGCGCATCCAGTCCCTCACTGCAAAAGACACCTACCTTTCGGCCGAGCGCGCCGTCGAGCTCGGCTTTGCCCACGAAATCCTCTCGACCACCAAGGAGGTCGCCCATGTCTAACCTCGCCAGCCGTCTCGCCGCATCTGAGTCCGCATCGTCCACCATCCTCGCCAAGGATCGAACGCTTTCCTGCGACACCCGCCAAACGGGACTCAACAACAATGCACTTGTGATCGGCCCCTCGGGAGCCGGCAAGACCCGAAACGTCCTCAAGCCCAACCTGCTGCAAATGAACGCAAGCTACATCGTGCTCGACACCAAAGGCACGCTCTGTCGCGAAGTGGGACCCGTGCTGGCAGCCCACGGTTACCGCGTGCAATGTCTCAACTTCGCCGACCTCAACACCGTCCCGGCCCTTGCGCCCGGCATCGAGCGCTGCGGCTACAACCCCCTGAGGCACATTCGCCGCAAGGCGGACGGCAGGCCCAACCAGCAGGACATCCTCTCGGTGGCAAAGGCCATCTGCCCCATCGAGGACAACAACCAGCCTTTTTGGGATCATGCGGCGGCAAACCTGCTGTCGTGTCTTATCGCCTACGTCACCGAACAGTTACCCGCCGACGAGCAGACGATCAGCTCGGTCATCAAGCTGATCGAGCACCTGCAGGACGGTGCCACAGGTCGATTGTTTGACGACCTGATCACGACCGACCCCCAAAGCTATGCCCTCTCGCTATGGCGGCGCTACGCCATTACGCAAAATGCCGAGCGCATGCACGCGAGCATCGTCGGCATCCTTGCCGAAAAGGTCATGTGTCTGGGATTCGACGGTGCGGCACAGCTCTATCGTGAGTACCATCAGGTGGACTTCGCTTCCATGGGACACACCCCCTGCGCCCTGTTTGTAACCGTGAGCGATATTGACCGCAATCTCGATCCGCTGACCGGCCTCTTTATTTCGCAGGCGTTTATGGGCCTCATTCGTGAGGCCGATAGGCAGCCCGACGGCAGCCTGCCCGTGCCCGTGCGCTTTATGCTCGATGACTTCGCAAATCTGCAGATCCCCCAGATCGACAACGTGCTCTCGATTATCCGAAGCCGCAACATCTGGGCAACGCTGCTGCTGCAGTCGACCAACCAGCTCGATGCGCTCTATGGCGAGGCACGCGCACGCTCCATCATGGGCAACTGCGACACGCATCTGGTGCTGGCGTTCCAAGATCCCGAGAGTGCCCGGGTGTTTTCCGACCGCGCCGACGCGCTGCCCCGTACGCTCATGGCGACGCCGATTGATCGCTCGTGGCTCTTTGTACGCGGTCGCACTCCCGAACAGGTCGAGCGCTTTAGGCTCGAAGACCATCCGCTCTACGGGGAGCTGCCCGAGGCGCAGCGAGGCCATGCGGAGGCCGAGATCTAGGCACAGGGTTCTCGCAGCGCGCGGCGCCCCGGCGATATTCCACAAAGGCCGTGCGCCCCGGGACCACGGCAAAGCAAAGGGGCCCGCATCCGATAGGATACGGGCCCCTGACTATAAGACGCGATGCGTTAACAGCAGCGACTACTTGCGGCGCGCGCGATAGAACTCGATGAGCGCCTGAGTCGAAGCGTCCTGCTCGGCCTTGGCGGCGTCGTCGTGGAAGGCAGGGGTAATCTGCTTGGCAAGCTGCTTGCCGAGCTCGACGCCCCACTGGTCGTAGGAGTCGATGCCCCAGACCGTGCCCTC
>URTD01000007.1 GCA_900550735.1 uncultured Collinsella sp. | reverse complement strand
GATGGAATTGATGACGAATAGGATTGAAATGGCGATACAGGCGGCAGGATCGAATTCTAATCCGAAGTGCAGTATCCGCGGCATTTCAAAATACCCGGCGTTCATGACGTTGTCGAATTGTACCATGCCCATGGCTAAGGCCAGTAGATATCCGGCTACGATGCCGACCAGGATGGAGGCCAGGCGCAGGAGACCACTGGCAAAATGAGTGAAAAATATCACAACAACTAGGGTAAATAAGGCGACGACCCAGTTCTGCCAGCTGCCGTAGGTCGGAGTTCCGACGCCGCCGGCCATATAGTTTATGGCAATGGGGTAGAGAGACAGACCGATGGTAAAGACGACGGTCCCGGCAACGAGGGGCGGAAAGAATTTCCGGATGCGATGGATGCTGAGGCCTACCAGGATGGCGCAGATTCCGCCGAAAATTTCAGCACCTAAGATGGCGGCGATTCCGTATTCACCGGCGAGAGACTGCATGGTCGGAACGTAGGCAAAGCTGACGCCGAAGATGACCGGAAGACCGGCGCCGAAGTGAAGTCCCGTGCGTTTCCCCAGGGGATAGAGCTGAAGAATCGTGCCGATGGCAGCTGCGATAAGGGAGGCCTGAATGAGTACGACGCGGTCAGGCTGGGAGAGTCCCGCAGCACCGGCGACGATGATGGCCGGCGTGACGCAGCCGACAATCATGGCCACGACGTGCTGTAAGGCTAAGGGCAGGGCTTCAAAGAAATGGGGAATGCCGTCCATGGCAAAGAGTGAGGCGCTGCGGGTGTTTGAAATCGGTAGCTTTTCCACAATGGTGCACCTCCTTTAAGGCTGGTGAATGCGGGTACCTGTTTTTCCAAGGATGCCTTCTTTTGCCTTTTGCAGTAACGTAATGAGGGCCGTGCGTCCCGGACGGGACTCGGCAAATTTGACGGCTGCCTGGACTTTGGGCAGCATCGAACCGGGAGCGAAGTGTCCTTGTTCCATATAGGTCCGGGCTTCTTCCGTCGTGATATCGTGCAAGGCCTGTTCTTCCGGTGTCCCGAAGCGGATGGCGACGTTTTCGACGGCTGTCAGGATAATCAAGTAGTCGGCGTGGAGGTCTTCGGCCAAGAGTTCACTGACAAAGTCCTTGTCGATGACGGCACTGGCCCCTCTCAAGTGATTGCCCTGATGGAGGACGGGGATGCCGCCGCCGCCACAGGCGATGACCAGCTGTCCTGAATCGACGAGGGTTTTAATGGCACCGATTTCGATGATTTCACGAGGAAGGGGGGAAGCGACGACACGGCGCCAACCGCGGCCGGCGTCTTCTTTGACGATGTAGCCGTATTCTTTGGCGGCGTGTTCGGCTTGTTCCTTGGTCATAAAATGGCCGATGGGTTTGGTCGGGCTCTTAAAGGCCGGGTCTTCCGGATCGACACGGACCTGGGTAACCATGGTGGCAACAGGGATATCGAAGATGTCACGATTGTGCATTTCTTCACGTAATGCATTCTGCAAATCATAGCCGATGTAGGCCTGGCTCATGGCGACACAGACCGATAAGGGCGTATTGGGCTGATTGGCATCTTCCCGGCTCAAAGCGGCCATGGCGTGATTGATCATGCCTACTTGCGGGCCGTTTCCATGAGAAACGATGACTTCACAACCTTCTTGGATGAGATCGACAATAGCTTTTGCCGTCGTTTTGACGGCCATCATCTGTTCGGGGAGAGTGTTGCCCAAGGCGTTTCCTCCGAGGGCGATGACGATGCGCTTCTTTTTTTGAGTCATAATAATGCTCCTTTTATGAAAAGAGGGGCCGGCCCAGAGGACCGGCCCCTTTCACGGCTGCAGGTTTATTTCAGTTTACGGACAGTACCTTTTTCTTCCAATGCTTTTAAGGTAGCTGCCGGGTCTTCACATTTCGCCAGCATAATCATGGCGGCGATGACATAGGGTTTATAGCTGGCCTCTTTGTAGAGGGAATCGCGGTAACGATCGAATACGGAGGCTTCGACTTCGCCGTCTTCACAGCTGACGCCGTTGATATCGGCCGGCAGGCAGTGGAGGTACATGGCTTTGCCGTCTTTTGTCGTCTTCATCATGTCTTCCGTACAGCACCAGTCTTTATGCTGGGCATTTTGCGCCAGCAGCTCTTGTTCTAAGGCATCGATACCGGCCTGGTCACCGGCGGCGTAGAGATTGGTTCTCTTTTCCATGGCGGCAAAGGGAGCCCAGCTCTTGGGATAGACGACGTCAGCGTCTTTGAAGGCGTCGGCCATGTCGTTGGTGATGCGGAAGGAACCGCCCGACTGCTGAGCATTCTTTTTGGCGACGTCGACGACGTCGGGCATGACTTCATACCCTTCGGGATGGGCCAAGACGACGTCCATGCCGAGGCGGGTCATGAGGCCGATGACGCCTTGAGGAACGGACAAGGGTTTGCCGTATGATGGGGAGTAGGCCCAGGTCATGGCGATTTTTTTGCCTTTCAGGTTTTCCAGGCCGCCCATTTCGTGGATGATATGAGCTGCGTCGGCCATACATTGGGTCGGATGGTCGATGTCGCATTGGAGGTTGACTAAGGTCGGTTTCTGTTCGAGAATCCCGTCTTTATAGCCCTGGGTAACGGCGTCGACGACTTCTTTTTGGTAAGCATGGCCTTTGCCGATATACATGTCGTCGCGGATACCGATGACGTCGGCCATGAAGGAAATCATGGTAGCGGTCTCGCGGACGGTCTCGCCGTGGGCGATCTGGGACTTCTTCTCGTCCAGGTCCTGCAGCTCAAGGCCGAGCAGGTTGGCGGCCTTAGAGAAGGAGAAGCGCGTACGAGTGGAGTTGTCGCGGAACAGGGAGACGGCAAGACCGGAGTCGAAGATCTTGGACGAAACGTTGTTCTCGCGCAGCTCGCGCAGAGCGTCGGCGACGATGTAGAGCGCCTTGAGCTCATCGGTGGTCTTGTCCCAGGTGTGTAGGAAGTCGCTGCCGTACATACCCTTAAAATCGAGGCCGTTCAGCTGCTCGACGAGCTCGGTAAACTTAGCGTCCATGGAAATGTCCTTTCTAAAGGTGAAACGATCGCAATGAGTAGATGTGCTCCGGCATGCGCGTGTGGCTAGAACATGCAGAGCACTATGACGAGGACCCGCTACCGTCGAGGAAGCATGGGAGATAACGACCGCGGGCCCCAAGTCAACAAGGGGTGCCGGGGACATAAACTGTCCCCGGCTCAACAAGATCGAGGAATGGGACTAGTCGATCTTGTTGTTGGTCAGACCGGCGCGGAACACGGTGGCATCGCCATCGGCCTGGCTCGGATCGTAGAGGTTCAGGGCAGCCACATACATGGCGGCAGCGGTGACCAGGTCGTCCTTGTAGGTAACCTCGTTGGGAGCGTGAGCCTGAGACTCGGCACCCGGGCCAAAGCCGACGCAGGGGATGCCATAGCGGCCCTGGATGGAAACGCAGTTCGTGGAGAAGGTCCACTTGTCGCACAGCGGGCGACCGGTGCGCTTGTCCATGCTGGGCTCGCAGCCGATGCGCTCGTCACCGAACATGGCCTTGTGGGCGTCGACGAGGGCCTTGACGTGCGGAGCGGTCTCCTTGTTGATCCACGTGGGGAAGTAAGCCTCGGTCTCGTAGACCTCGCCGGTCCAGGACGGACGGTCGTACATGTACATGGAGACCTTCACGTCGTCGCCGTACTTCTTGGCTGCCGGCAGGTTGCGGATCTCGTCCAGGCAGGACTCCCAGGTCTCGCCGGCGGTCATGCGACGGTCGATGGAGATGGCGCAGGAGTCAGCGACAGCGCAGCGGCTGGGGCTGGTGTAGAAGATCTGGCTGACGGTGCAGGTGCCGCGGCCCAGGAAGCGGGCATCCTCAAAGTGCTCGGGGTTGTACTTGGGGTCGAGCATCTTGACGAGGCCCTTGATGTCGGTCGACTCGTCGCAGCCGTTGTTGTTGAGGGCGCGGACGTCGGCGATGATGTCGGCCATCTTGTAGATGGCGTTGTCGCCGCGGTCGGGAGCGGAGCCGTGGCAGGAGGTGCCGTGAACGTCGACGCGGATCTCCATGCGACCGCGGTGACCGCGATAGATGCCGCCGTCGGTGGGCTCGGTGGAAATGACGAACTCGGGCTTAATGCCGTCCTTGTTGTAGATGTACTGCCAGCACATGCCGTCGCAGTCCTCTTCCTGGACGGTACCGACGACCATGATCTTGTAGCCCTCGGGGATGAGGCCCATGTCCTTCATCATCTTGGCAGCGTAGGTAGCAGAAGCCATGCCACCCTCCTGGTCGGAGCCGCCGCGGCCGTAGATGATCTCGTCGGTCTCGTAGCCCTCATAGGGATCGGCATCCCAGTTCTCGATGTTGCCGATGCCGACGGTGTCGATGTGAGAGTCGATGGCGATGATCTTGTCGCCCTCGCCCATAAAGCCCATGACGTTGCCCAGGCCGTCGACCTTGACCTCGTCATAGCCAAGGCTCTCCATCTCGGCCTTGATGCAGGCGACAACCTCGCCCTCCTCGCAGGACTCAGAGGGATGGGAGATCATGGCGCGCAGGAAGCGAGTCATATCAGCACGATGGGACTCAGCAGCAGCCTTGATAGCGTCGAAATCGAGTTCTTTAGCCATTGTTCATAACCTTTCAAACGAAGGAATCTACCTGTGAGGTGGCGGAGCGATACCTATTTACTCCGCCCCAACGATTAGCAAGTGGGATATTCGCCTTCCCAGACAATGCGGCGATACTGGTCGGGGTCCGTGTCACCTTCCGTGGAGAAGCAGAGCACGGAGCTCGTCTTGTCCAGGCCGATGAGCTCCTTGAGCTCGGCGTACTCGGGATCGAGCATGAGGGTCTCGACCAGGCCGGTGGTCACCGCGCCGGACTCGCCGGAGATGACGCGCGGGTCGCCCTTCTCGGGAGCGCCCAGGGTGCGCATGCCGCGAGCGGTGACCCAGTCGGGGCAGGACACGAAAGCAGTGGTGTGGTTGCGCAGGATATCCCAGCCCAGGATGTTGGGCTCGCCGCAGCACAGGCCGGCCATGATGGAGGGCATGTCGCCGTCCACAATGCGGGGATCGCCGTCGCCGGCGGCAGCGCCCTTGTACAGGCAGGCGGCCGGAGCGCACTCGACCACAACGAAGGTGGGCGGGTTATCGGGATACAGGTTGGTGAAGTAGCCCACCACAGCGCCGGCCAGAGAGCCTACGCCAGCCTGGACAAAGACATGCGTCGGGCGGTTGATGGCCATCTCGCGCAGCTGCTCGGCAGCCTCGGAAGCCATGGTGCCGTAGCCCTCCATGATCCAGGACGGGATCTTCTCGTAGCCCTCCCAGGCGGTGTCCTGAACGATGACGCCGCGCTCGCAGGCATCGGCCTCGGCGGCGGCCATGCGCACGCACTCGTCGTAGTTGACCTCTTCGATGGTCACCGTGGCGCCCTCGGCGGCGATGTTATCGAAGCGGGGCTTGGTGGAACCCTTGGGCATGTGCACGACGGCCTTCTGGCCCAGCTTGTTGGCAGCCCATGCCACGCCGCGGCCATGATTGCCGTCGGTAGCGGTAAAGAAGGTGGCCTGGCCAAAGTCCTTGGCAAGCTGATCGGAGGTCAGGTAATCGAAGGTGCACTCGGCAACGTCCTTGCCGGTCTCGTCGGCAATGTAGTTGGCCATGGCAAACGATCCGCCCAGAACCTTAAAGGCGTTGAGGCCAAAGCGATAGCTCTCGTCCTTAACGCACAGGTTGGACAGACCCAAGCGCGCAGCCTGACCGTCCAGGCGGGCAAGCGGGGTGACGGTATATTGAGGGAACGACTGGTGGAAGGCGCGGGCCTTCTTCACGTGGTCGAGGCTCATGATTCCCAAGTGCTTGTCATCGCTCTTGGGCATCGTGTTGCCCGCCCACTGGATCTTATCGGCCATACGGTGAACTCCTTAAGTCCTCTCTTGCCGGCCCCCGCATACGCGTTTCAGCCCATTCTCATTCATGCGACTGAACTTTTACGTGGATGCCAAACAAAAAGTTTGTTAGCACTGTTCTATCACACTTTTTGATTGGCAAACCTAACAAATTGTTTGTTGCCGTAATCGGTACTTTTTCGCCGCCGAACGGTCATGAATTGCCTTGTTGATGGATTTGTTTGCGAACAGATGTGGTTTATGGCAAAGTGTGCCCAAACTAATTTTTAGGAAGGCACCCATGACCCCCGCACAGATTGAGTTTTACAAGCGCCTCGCACACGGCCTGGCGCTCCAATTTGGCCCCAACTGCGAAGTCGTCGTCCACGATCTGGAGACCGAGGACGTGGACCACTCCATCGTAGTGATCGAAAACGGCCACGTCAGCGGGCGCAAACTGGGTGCCGCCCCCAGCCATATTGTGTTTGAGTCCATGCACGAGGGCAGCACCGACGTACACGACCGCGAGCCGTACCTCACTAAAACCACCGATGGCAAGCTGCTCAAGTCCTCGACCATCTTTATCCGCAACGACGAAGGCAAGCCCGTCGGCATTTTGGGCATCAACTTTGACATTACGCTTATGAAGGCTTTTGAGCGTTCGCTCGACGCCTTTACCGGCACCGGCGGCACGGGCTATACCGAGCCCGAGCCCATTACCAAGAACATCGGCGACCTGCTCGAGGACCTGCTGCACGAGTGCGAGCAGTTTGTGGGCAAGCCCGCGGCACTCATGACCAAAGACGAGCGCATTCGTGCCATTGGCTACCTCGACCGTCGCGGCGCCTTCCTCATTTCCAAGTCGAGCGAGCGCGCCTGCGAGTTCTTTGGCATCTCCAAGTACAGCTTCTATAGCTACCTCAATGAGGCCAAGGCGGCGGCCGGCGACAAGTAGGCACTCGCCTGGATTGCCCCTCCCCTTTTGGGTGCGAGTTCTGGAAAGCACGAATCCAAGACCGGGCCGCTTGGGAAGTTCCATATAATCGATGTCATTAGTATTTCGAAAGGATGGAACAGAATGGCGTTGAGCAAGGCATCATGCACCGGTCGCGGATTGATTCCGGCAATTGGTGGACATGTGCACCGCATGTTCGATGAGGGTGAAGACGACCTGTTTTCGCTAAGCCTTGACGACGTGATGGATGATCGCCCGTGGACCGCCGACGAACTCATGGGCGGCGGGGCTCGCCCGTCAAGCCCCGATCCCACACTTGCGCCTAAGCCCGCATCTGCGCCGACTCCTGCGCAGTCGCCTGTTTCGACGCCCGCGCCTACGCCCGCACCCACTTCGGCGTCCACGCCCGCTCCCCGCCCCGCAAGCGACCCGTCCGAGACGGCGGCATTTCTCGCTGCAGCGACGCAGGGCAAATCGGCCGACAGCACCGTTATGTACAGCGCCCAGCAGTTGCCTGTTCCTGCGGCACGCAAGCCTCCGGTCGCAAGGCTCGATGAGCCCGTTGCCCATCAGGTTGCCTACGATTCCTGGGCTGCAGCCGATCTGGATGAGACCTCTACCGGCATGCCGGCGCTCGACGTTCCAGTTAATCCGCTTTTTGCCGCCAACACGAGCGCCGCGGACTATGAGGGCGGTGCGGCATATTCCGATTATTCCGATGGCTATGCTGGCACCAGTCGCATCGAGACCGAGGATTATGGCAGCGCATCGAGCGATTATCTCAACGATCCGTACGCTGCCACGCCAGCACCGGAATATGACCCAGAGGCCGCGTCCGCGCCGGCGTATACCAAAAGCACGGGCGAAGAGCGCTTCGCCGATTATTACGCCGAGGAAAAGGCGCTGCGTTTCTCGGAATTTCCGCAGGCAGTCAAGATTGCCTTTATCGCCATTATCATTGCCCTGCTCGGCGTCATTGCGTTTGAGGGATTCCAGCTGTTCCGCGGCCCCACCCAAGCGGAGTCGGAGACCCAGCAAAAAGAGGACGACAACCAGTACCTGGACATCAACACCCTCAAGGGCGACCCCAACGACGGAGACGATAAGTAGCGAGAGCTGAAGGCGGCCGCAGGATCCCGCATCCAGCACCGGCTTCTAAGTGCTGTTTTGTCATCCAGCTACACTTTTCCGGATAATTTGCCTATCGAATTAGACACTTTTCCGAAGTTTGGGGGTGCCTATTTCGACACTTTTCCGTACTTTTACACGGCCGATTTCGACACTTTTCCGGATGAAAGCCGAATAATCACTTGGGAAACCAACGCCATCCGCGCGTCATTTCGCGGATGGCGCTTGATTTATGTCCGTACACGTTGATAGACCCCATCGTGCCCGCAAGGAGCGGGCGCGTTTTATCCAGAGTCGGGGTAGAGAGTTGGCTCCACGATCCCGACGCCAACCGGCCAAGAGGCACGGTGGCCCTGCCAACATCGATGAAAGGAGTCCGTATGGACAATTTCTCCGTGCGCAGTGAGCGCAACTTCCACAATCTGGTCGTCAAACCGAATCACATGCATCTTCTGGACAAGCCGAACAGCTATGCCTCGGCCATGGTCAAGAGCAGCCTCTCCCACCAGATGCGCTTTACGGTACAGAAGCTCGAGGAAGAGCTCCGTGCCGCCGGCGGCCCGCACGTACTGCAGATCAGGCTGTCCGGCGACAACTCGCGCGAGCCGTCCAGCTGGAAGCTCTTTGCTGACGGCAAGTGCGTTGCGGACGGATCCGGCGCCTTTGCCCGCGAGTGCTTCTGCGAGGGAGCTGAGGTGTTTCTAGACCTGTGCCGCGACGCCGTCGAGACTGCCGAGCTGTGCCAGTGGAGCGAGAGGGAGTACGAGCTGTTGGGTGCCGCGCGCGGGATTGCGGGGGGTGTAGGAACAGAAGCCTCATGACGGTGGCCTCAGCTGGAATGACGTATCGCTCGATAAATGATCTCAACAACGTAGCCGATGCGCCGCATTTCACCTCAAAGGCATTGAGCGATCGGGAGACGTCCAGCATTTCTTTGATATCCCCAATTGATTGTTCCGAGAAAGTCTCTTCATGTCCTTATAATCGCCCTTACGAGAAACGTGGACGAGACAGGCGTCCATATGCCGTCTCTAAACTAACGAGCCGTTCGCGGAAAGAACATCTGGCTAGCATGGGCCAAAGATATACTGGTATCGCTGCAACAATTATGGAAGATCGGCACCACCAATGACCTCCTTGAAATTCTCCAGGCGCTTCGCGCTTAGCCTGCTCGCCTCGCTGTCCGCCACCGTAGCGCTTGCTTTGCCCTCAACCGCCCTAGCCGCGTCGGACCCGAACCCGCCCAGCATCTCCAACGTGACGATATCCGCGACGACAGTCACGGCCGGCTCCACGCTGCATGTCGGCTATAGCGTCGATGACCCTGACGGGGTACGGTCCGTCACGCCCATAGTCGAAGTCGTTGTCGAAAACGATACCGGAGACCATGGAATCAGTTCCCGTCTCGCCTTCTCGTCGACCGGCAACACGACCGCGGGCTTCGATATCTCCACCTCCCCGAGCGACCGGCCCTGCAGGTACCGGATCATCGGCCTCGGCGTGACCGATAGTCTTGGATGGGTTACCGATGTCTACGACACGACGTATGCCGAGGAGAAGGGGCTCGACTGTCCGACCTTCACCACCGACCCCCTCGAGTATGAGGTGACCGAGGGACCCGAGGACCAAAACCCGCCGACCGTGTCCTCCGTGTCGCTCTCGAGCAGGGAGGTCGCAACCGGTGCCGACTTCCACATCTCTTGGACCGTCTCCGATGCCGACGGCGTTCGTTCCGTTTCCCCCATACTGCGGCAGGGCTGGGAGAATTCGGACGACGGCTGCTCTGTTTCGTCAGCCTATTATCACGGAGGCTCGTCTATCGACGGGTTTGACCTCACATTCGACAGCAATAGGATCGGAAGGCACAGGCTGATCGGCCTTTCGGTCACCGATGGCCTAGGGTTCGAGACCGATGTGTACGAGAGTTCCTACGCCAGGGCCAACGGCATTTCGGGCGCGACTTTCTCGGTTGGCGACCCGAGCGAGCTGTGCTTCGAGGTGACCGGCAGCGCGATCGACCGGAACCCGCCCACGGTCTCGAACGTTTCCATCTCCGCGAAGAGGGTCCCCGTCGGCGGGATCCTCCGTATCTATTGCAATGTAGGCGACGCGGACGGCGTAAAGTCTGTCTCCCCGATCCTCGGCGACCCCGGCTATGTCGAGGACCCGAACTCGTTAAAGACCCGCAAAACGTTGAGCTGCAGCTACGATGCGGCAAGGGGCTATATCGAAATCGAGTTCCCCACGTCGCTCTCGATGGGCTCGTTTGAAATCCAAGCCCTCGCGGTCCTCGACAAGACGGGCCACGAGACCTTCGTCTACAGCTCCGCCTACGCCGAGCGTAACGGCAAGACCGGCGTTCAGACCTTTGATGTCGACGACGCGGGGGACGTCACCTTCGACGTGACCGCTCCGCTGTATGCCGCCACCAAGGGCGACGGGCAGGCGTATGCAAAGGACGGCGAGGCCGGTCTGACCTTCCGCTTCAGCGGTCCTCTCGATGAGTTCACGCGTCTCCTCGTGGACGGAACTGAGGTCTCCGCCGAGAACTACACCGCAACCAGGGGCAGCACGATTATCGAGCTCAGGCCGTCCTACCTGGACACGCTCGCCGCCGGCGGACACACCGTCACGGCCGTCTGGAAGGACGGGACGGCAACCGATGCGTCCTTCACCGTGGAGGGGAAGGCCCAAGGGGAGCAGGCGGGCGGAAAGACCGACGTAGATTCACCCGGCGACAACAAAAGTGATCCTGCCACTCCTGAAAAGGACGCCGACGAGGCGGCTACAAAAAAGTCGGGACGCACGACAGCCGATGAACCAAATCTCGCTGCAACCGGCGACTCCACTTGGATGGCCAGCATCGCATTGGCCATGGCGGCCACGACCTGCTTCACGGCAGCGAGAAGGCTTGAGCCCAAGCAGCATAGGCACGAACAGTAGCTCAAAGCGAACTCAACTGGGAAGGGCAGATGGATAGCCGTCCTTCTCTTATAATCAACCCAATCCGCTGAAATGCAATCAGTTAACGAGTTTCGCCAGACGCTCGGCCTCTACCTCGCTCTAGCAAGCCACCAGGCGATGAGATAATGCCCACGACTATCAACGTAAGCAAGGAGCGCGCTATGGCAGACAACGAGACCAAACCCTCGGCGAACGACGGCCGAGAGGAGCTCGTGGCAAAACAGCTCGCATCGACCAAAATCCACCTCGCGCTCACTCAGAAGCGGGTGGACGTCTCCGGCGCCATCAAGCTACCGCTCGAGCGAATTCCCCAACTCGGCGTGGCGTTCGCCTCGCTCCCCTCGATGTTTCGCACCGTCACCAACACGGTGAGCGTGCCCACGCTGCTCCAGGCGACTGACAAATATGGTAACCCGCTCGATCCGTCGAAACTCAACTCGTTCAAGGACGGCAGCGGTCTCACAGGGGGCTACCGCGACGCCCCAAGGGCCTTGGGCAGGCGCGCTTCCACGTAGTCGAGGGCGACATCGCCACGAGCGTCACGCAGGTGCCTTACGATCCAACATCGCTATTCATGGCAGCCGCAATCGCGCAGATAAACCAAAAGCTCGACTCCATCCAGGAGTCCGTCGACGAAATGTTCGAGTACATGCGTCAGCGCGACAAGGCCAACATGCGTGGCAGCCTCAAGACGCTCGCAGACATCCTCAACGGTTACGGACTCAACTACGGCAACGCCACCTACATGGCAAACGCCCATATGAAGGTGCTCGACATCAAGCAGTCGTCCGCGCAGGACATGGAACTCTTCCGCTCGCAGGCACAGGCAGATCTGAAAAAGAAAGGGTTCATCGAGGTGCGAGACGGCTTGGGCAGACGCCTCGACAAGGTGCTCGACTACCTCAAAGACTGCCAGCTCGCCACCTACATCCACGCGTTCTCGCTGTTCCTCGAACCCATGCTCGCCTAGAACTTCGAGCCCGCAAAGCTCGCGGACGCCACTGCGAAGATCGAGGCTGATTCGATCGCGTACCGCGAGCTCTACACCGACTGCTACAACGCACTCGAAGCGGGGGCTGTCGACACCGTCGATGCGGCACTGCTGGGCGGTATCGCGTCCGCGGGCAAATTGCTCGGTCACGCCATCGCAAAGACCCCCGTGGGCGACCATACACTCATCGACGAGGCGCTCGAAGGCGCAGGAGAGAGCATCGGAAAGTTCAACGACAAGCAATCCGAGAAACTCCTCGAAAAGCTCCATCAGGCAAAGACGCCCGACGTCACGCCGTTCAAGCAGAGCGTAAAGGAGATCGACACCCTCTACAACCGCCCCGCGCAGATCGCCGTGGACGCCGAGAACGTCTACATCTTGCCTGCCAAGCAGCAGGAAGAGTAACGATACGCGACAGGCACGCGCCATGCAGACAGCTAACGCCCCTACCTTCCCGCCGCCTTCAGCTTCAGCAGCAGGTCGCCCAGCTCGGGGCACTTGCTAGAAAGGCGCGTCTGAGCTCGCTCGCCCATCCCCCACCGCTGGCGGACTTCCTGGGCGCGCGGGCTCACGCGGTAGTCCCCGTCCATCACCTGCTTGAGCAGCTTGGCGGTCACGCGCGCATCGGCAAGGGCGCTGTGGGCGTGACCCGTCGGCTCGTCGAACTCGATGCCAAACCACGTCGCCGCGTCACTCAAAGAGACGCACCCGTGGCTGCCCACGTCCATGATCGAGGTGTAAAACGCCTGCAGGTCGGCCCAGTCCGTAGGAAATGCGGAAAGATCAATGTGCTTTGCCTGGCACTCGGCCAAAAGCTGTCGACGGTCCGCCCCGCTCCAGCAAACCACCTGTGCGGAGTAGCGACCGATCCAATCGCTGAGCCTTTTGATTACCATGTAGAGCGGATCGGCCATCGCAGTGTCCACGGCCGATATCCCCGTAAGCTCGCGGACGGAAAACGCAACGCCTTCGGTAAATTCCGTCTGCACAAACTGCGAGAACTCGCCCATAACGTTGCCGTGGTAATCGAGCTTGACGGCGCCGACCTCGATAATCTCATTGCGCAGCCCACGTCGCTGGCGCTGCTTTGGCACCGGCGCAAACTCAAAGTCCAGCACAATCTGGCGCGCAAAGTTCGTCGTATCGATAGCCGAGATATCCGGCGTCTTTTTGTCTGGCACGGTCAGGGCCTTTCTCCGTCAACTGCCGCTCGTTACATAGGCGGCTACATTGCCGTAAGGATAGGAACCCGTGCGGACATGAAAGCGGGACGCAATATACCATGCGCCAAGCACACGCCATGCAGACGGCCCCAAGAGAGTCGACCGCTCTATTCAAATGCATGAAAAAGATTTAGGCCCGGTGACTTGAATCAGCGGTCATCCCGGGCCCATCAGAGCTCGTAGAGCTCTTGGTTGCTTTGGTCTTGCTCTTCACGGCGCTTATCGAACTTTCCGAGGCACTCAAGCAGCATTCGAAGCATAACAAGTCGCTGCCATTAAGGCACTGACCTCTTGACCAAGCAACGGCGCTGCCCAGCTCCACTCTACTTGGGCTGCCGTCGATTTTATTTTACCCGCGGACGCCAGGTCTAACAAATGGATTTTCGGTAATGGAAGCACGGCGCCCCGCAAAACCACTACGTCCCAAGTGCCGCCACGGGGATCACTGCCACGCCATCGTCGCGTGTGTTGGCAGTGCTTCCCTTTCCAACCACAACCGCCAAAAACGCCGGCGCGGCATTCTGGGCGGCAGGATTGGAGAGCACTTTCCTCTCCAGCGCCTTAAGATTTCTCGCTCCATCGTCTGCTTTCGCATCACTCAGCTTGACCTCGATGGCTCCCCAGCGCCCGTCGTGCTCAACGATCAGATCGACCTCAAGGCCCTTCTCATCTCAGAAATAATGGACACTGTTGTCGACACCGCCGTAGGTGGAAAGGAACACGCGCACGTCGCGCAGAACGAGGTTCTCAAAGAGCATCCCCAACGTTTGCATATCGCCAAGCAACCGCCCAGGGGTAGCCCCCAGCAACGCCGCCGCAAGTGACGGGTCACAGAAGTAGCGCTTGGGGCGCACGCGAACGCGGGCCTTCGAGCGCACATACTGGCTTGCTCTCTCGCACAAGCTCGTCCGAAAACCCAAGGTTTGCAGGTCACCGCTCCTGCAGCACCAGCGGGCGACGTCATCCTGCGAAATTACGCCATTCTCAATGCAGTTTTTACGCCGTTTTCATTGTAGGTTTTACGCTCGGCATCCTTGGCGCGGCGCTTGCTCAACCACCGGACCAGCGAATTGCCCGGATTCTGGGACGTGCTTTCCGCCAAAGGGAAAGCGCGTCCCATTCCGAGCATCACATCAGAGCGCGCTTGGTTATCTCCGCTCGCACATCTCGGCAAACGAAATCAGCTTGGCATCTCCCCTGCTCGCCGCAGCTTCCTGACATCCTTGCGTAAAGCCACGCTTCGAAAAGATCACGTAGCTTTTATGCTGCCGCCTAAAGAGCTCGCTTCGGTACACGAGCTTTTCCAGAACATCCTCGCCTACCGGTTCATTGCGCCATTTGCACTCCGCAAACAGCGCATCGCCCTCGCCATCGTCAACAATCAAGTCGATTTCTTCCTGCGTATGCGTACGATTATCCGTCCCCCACCAGCGCCCGACGCTCGCCGGAACCACATCGAGCTGGCCCGCCCGCGCGAGTTCGTACACGTATTGTCTGCATATGAGCTCAAAGACCGTACCCATGTAATCCGATACGTACGGCTCAATGCGCTTATACGCCATCTCGGCCATATCGTTTTGAATCAGCCCGATGTTCTGCGGAACAAACTTGTACCAGAACCTAAACATCTGATCGCTCAGCAGATACACGGCTCGCTTATTGCTCGTCTCGTTTAGGGGCAGCTCGCGCTCGACAATCCCAAGCGACGCCAGCTTATCCACATAGCTCTTTACGTTGCTCGCAGGGATTCCCGTAGAGCTCGCAATCTCCGAGATCTTCGAGCGCCCCTGAGCAATTGCTTGCACGATCGCATCATATTGCTCGGGATTGCGGCACTCTTGCATTAGCAGGTTACTCGGCTCCTCAAAGAGATAGCCCGTAGGAGTAAGGAAAAGACGTTTGATGTTGTCCTTGAGCGATGCGGCAGGATCGACTCTCTCGATATATGCAGGAATGCCGCCCGTCATACCATAGCAAACTGCAGCGTCTTCGCGACTCATGCTCTGCCACAACCCGAGGGTCGTCGTAAAATCGAGCGGCATGATCTTAAACTGGGCCGTACGCCTACCGTATAGTGGGCTCTCGTAGCCCAACACCTGTTCCTCCATAAACGAAAGAGACGAGCCGCATAGGATCAGCATTAGCCTGGTCTCTTTGTATAAGTGGTCGATCTTGTCTTGCAGCAACGAGCTGATCTCGGGATTCGATTGGGCGAGATAGGGATACTCGTCAATCACGACAATCAAACGCTCCGTTCGAGCCATGGTGACCAATGCATCGAACGCCTCGTCAAAACTACGAAACGACACGCCTGCAGCACCAACCGAGCCTGCAAGTATCGCCTGGCTAAAGCCGTGCAGGTTTGCCTCCGCATTGGTACGACGAGCTTGAAAGTAAATAGCCTTCTTGCCTTGGATGAACTCTGTGATAAGGCGCGTTTTACCCACACGACGGCGGCCGTAAATCACAGGCATCTCAAAGGAGTCCGTGCCATACAGTCGATTGAGCTCGGACATTTCCGCTGTTCTTCCGACAAACATAGACCATCCTTCCTTTACGTTATAGCTAGCTATATTATACCTTCCTATAATATAGCTAGCTATAACGTAATTCGACAAGCGGCGCACACGAAAGGGGCGGTACACCACCGCACGTGGACCGTTCCGGAAAATGCATCCCGTTCTGGAGCCAAAAACTGGGCCGTAGTTTCCGCCAAGCATCCCATCCGGAAAGCGTGTCCCGTTCTGAGCGCCAAATCCGGGACGCAGTTTCCACTCCAAACAAAGGGCCCCGGCTCGCGATGGAGCCGGGGCCAAAGGCGCAGCGTATGTAGTTGATGTTGAGCGCGAACAGCTCGTCAGCAATGGCCGTCCGCGCCCTACCCTACCCGCGGTTGCGGGCGCGGCTGTAGGGCGTATCCACCATGGGCAGATCCGGACGCAGCTTGCCGTCAAATGCGCGATAGGCGTTCTGTACGGCGGGCGCCGTGGGAATCGTTGCGATCTCGCCGATGCCCTTGCCGCCGTATGCCACGGGCAGCAGCTCATCCTTCTCCACGTAGATGGCGTGGATATCCGGAATCTCGGGCGCACGGAACAGTCCGAGCGTGCCGTACCTTGCCTGGGGCACGCAGTCCTTGAGCGGCCAATCCTCGGTAAGCGCATAGCCCATACCCATGAGCACGCCGCCTTCGATCTGACCCTGGATGGAGATGGGATTGACCACCTTGCCGGAATCGTGCGCGGCATAGACCTCGCTCACGCGACCGTCATCATCCAGAATGACCACATGCGTGGCAAAGCCGTAGCAGATGTGGCTCTTGGGGTTGGGAACGTCGGCGCCCAGCTTGTCGGTCGGCTCCAGGTACACGTACCCAAACTCGCAGCCCTCGAGCGCCTTGATGGCGGCAGCGGGATCTTGAGGATGCATACCCTGGCCGGCGACGAGTTCCTGTGTGTGCAGCTGATAGGCGCGACCGTCGTCGTACTCGATCTTGATGCCATCACCATGGGCGCTCACAGGAGCATCGGGTGCATGCTTGCCGGCCTCGATGTCAAGCATGGCATCGCGCAGCAGGAAGGCGGCACCGCGCACGGCCTCGCCGGTCACGACCGTCTGACGCGAGCCAGACGTGGTGCCGGAGTCGGGAGCGTTCTCGGTAGAGCACTCGCCATTGGCGATGCAGCGAAGCGGCAGGCCGCATGCCTCGGCAACGTCCTGCAAAAAGACCGTGTTGCAGCCCTGGCCGATGTCGGACGTGGCAGCATAGACCACGGCCACGCCGTTCTCGACGCGAATCTTGCAGCGGCCGGCATCGGGCAGGCCCACGCCCACGCCGGCGTTCTTCATGGCGCAGGCGATACCGGCGTGTCCGGGATGCGCATAGTAGGCATCCTTGACCTCGAGCAGCGTCTCCTTCAGCGCCGTGGAGCAGTCGGCAATCTGCCCGTTGGGCAGAACCTCGCCCGGCTCGATGGCGTTACGGTAGCGAATCTCCCACGGATCCAGGCCGACCTTCTCGGCCAGCAGGTCGATCAGGCTCTCGAGCGCAAACTCGGACTGGCAAACGCCAAAGCCGCGGTACGCGCCGGCGGGCGGGTTGTTGGTGTAGTAGCCAAAGCCGCGAATGTCGGTATTCTGGTACTTGTAGGGGCCGACGGCATGCGTACAGGCGCGCTCGAGCACCGGGCCGCACAGCGACGCGTAGGCGCCGGTATCAAAGTTGATCTCGCAATCCAGGCCGGTAAAGTTGCCCTCGGCGTCGCAGCCCAGTGTAAAGGTGCCGTCCATGGCGTGGCGCTTGGGATGGAACGCGAGCGACTCGGCACGCGCGAGCTTGCACTTCACGGGACGCTGGAACTTATATGCGGCGAGCGCGGCCAGGTGCTGGATGGACACGTCCTCCTTGCCGCCAAAGCCGCCGCCCACGAGCATGGTCTCGACGACCACGCGCTCGGGCTCGCTATCCCAGCCAAACATGTGGGCGCACTCTTTACGCGTGTCGTAGGCGCCCTGGTCGGTCGACTGCACCTTGACGCCGTTCTTGTACGGGAAGGCGACGGCGCACTCGGGCTCCAAGAAAGCATGCTCGGTAAAGGGCGTAGTAAAGCGCTGCGTCACGGTGAACGCGCTCTCCGCCAGCGCCTTGGCGGCGTCGCCACGCGTCACGTGACGGCTCTGGCATACGTTGTCCTTGAGCTCCACCGTGTTGCCAAAGGCAAAGAAGCTGTCGTGCAGGCGCGGAGCGTCGGCAGCCCTGGCCTCGGCGATGTTACGCACGGGTTCCAGAGGCTCGTAATCAACCTTGACGAGCTTCTTGGCCTTCTCGAGCGTCGCCTCGTCCTCGGCAACCACCAGCACGATGGCATCGCCCACGCAGCGGGTGATATCGCCCTGGGCGATCATGACGTCCCAGTCCTGGATAAGGTGGCCGACCTGGTTGACCGGCACGTCCTCGGCGCGCAGAATGCCCACCACGCCGGGCAGGGCCTCGGCCTTGGAGGTATCGATGGAGAGCACGCGGGCACGCGGGTACTTCGAGCGCACGGCGCTGGCATAGGTCAGGCCCGGCTGGTCGAGCTCGTCGATGTCGTCGGGGTACTTGCCCTCGCCGAGCACCTTCTTGCGCACGTCGATACGGAAGGCGCGCTTGCCCACGCCGTAGTCATCGCCGCGCTCCAGGTCCTCGTCGATCTGCTTTTCGCCGCGGAGCACCGCGGCTGCCAGCGAAATGCCCTCGATAATCTTCTTGTAGCCGGTGCAACGGCAGACGTTGCCGCGAATGGCGTACTTGATCTGTTCCTCGGTGGGCTCGGGGTCCTCGGCGATGAGTGCCGCACCCGCCATGACCATGCCGGGGATGCAAAAGCCGCACTGCACGGCGCCCACGGCGCCAAAGGCGTACACAAAGGCCTCGCGCACGTCCTCGGGCAGGCCCTCGACGGTTACGATGTTACGGCCGGCGGCAAGCGCGGTGGTCAGCACGCACGCCTTGACGGCCGCACCGTCCACGTGGATGGTGCAGGTACCGCACGCGCCCTCGGAGCAGCCGTCCTTGGCGGAGTGAATATGCAGGTCGTCCCGCAGGTAGCGCAGCAGCGGTTTGTTCTGAGTCGTCGTGCGCTCCACGCCGTTAACGGTAAAAGTGAATTCCTGTGCCATGGTGATTCCCTTCTACACGCCGGCGGCAATGCCGGTGCGGTCGTGAATGGCGCCATGCGGGCACACAACCGCGCACATGCCGCACGACAGGCAGTCCGCGCCGTCGATATGGGCGCAGTTGTCCTCGATGCGAATAGCGCCGGCAGGGCACTTTTTGGCGCACATGCCGCAACCGATGCAGCTCGTGTCGCAGATCTTGCGCGCAATGGCGCCCTTGTCGGTGTTGTTACAGCGCACCAGGATGTTCTGGTAGCCGGGAACGAAGGCAATCACGCGCTGCGGGCACGCCATGCCGCACAGGCCGCAGCCCGTGCACTTGGAGCGGTCCACGCGGGCAACGCCGTCGACCAGTGAGATGGCACCGTGGGGGCAAGCCGTGACGCAGGCGCCACAGCCAATGCAGCCTTCGCTGCAGCGGGCATCGCCGCCTGCGGAGGCGCAACCGCTTCCGCAGGCAACGTAGGCCACGTTATGTTGAATGGATTTGGCCATAAGAGACTCGCCTATTTCTTAAGAAGGTACGAATAGTTGTCGCGCACAGCCCTGATGGTCAG
Source organism: uncultured Collinsella sp. (assembly GCA_900550735.1). Taxonomy (GTDB): domain Bacteria; phylum Actinomycetota; class Coriobacteriia; order Coriobacteriales; family Coriobacteriaceae; genus Collinsella. The sequence goes on along the minus strand of URTD01000007.1, from coordinate 8,470 downwards.
GCGGACGGCCTCGGGAAGACCGGTGTTGACGGCATCGACCGAGACGGTGCGGACCGTGCCGGCGACGCGAACCTTAAAGTGGTCCTCGTCCACGGCCAGGAAGCCCTCGTTCTCGGAGTTCTCCATGTCCTCCTCGCTCCAGAACAGGGTGAGCTTGTCCTTGTAGGGACGACCCTCCTGGTAAGGGCAGAACACGGCGCAGTTGCCGCACTCGTTGCACATGCCGTCGACATGGACGACCTGATGCTTGGCCAGGCCCGGCACCTTAATTGCCACGTTGGCGCGGTTGGGGCACACGTCGCAGCAGACCTCGCACACCGAGCCGCAGCCCAGGCAGCGGGTCTTGGTGCAGTTGCGTTTGTCGCGGCACAGCGACCCCTTGCGCTCGTAGCAGGTGTCCTCGCGGCCGGCCTGAGCATTCTGGTCGGCGTACTTGTTAAAGTCCACGCCGGCGATGGCACGGGCGACCTCGGCGGCATCGGCGATGGCCTCGACCACGGTGGCAGGACCGCGACGGCAGTCGCCCGCAGCCCAGACGCCCTCGACGCCGGTGGAGGTGGCGGCAAGGCGGCCGCGACGGTCGTGCTCGACGCCCGCGGCATCGTACAGGCTGGCGTCGATGCCCTCGCCCACGGCGCAGATCACCGTGGTGGCGGGAAGCTCGACGGTCTCGCCCGTGGCGACGGGGCTGCGACGGCCGCTTGCATCCGGCTCGCCAAGCTCCATAACATCGCAGGTCAGCACGGCGCCGTTGAGTGCCTTGGGCGCCAGCAGCTCGCAGAACTCAACGCCGTCGGCAAGAGCAAGATCAAGCTCTTCCTCGTCGGCGGGCATCTGCTTCTTGGTGCGGCGATACACCAGGCGCACGTTCTTCACACCAGCCAGGCGCTTGGCCACGCGGGCAGCATCCATGGCGGTGTTGCCGGCGCCGATGACCACGACGTCCTCGCCCAGCTCGAGCTTCTCGCCCTTCTTGGCGGTCTCGAGGAACTCCAGCACGTCGAGCTCGGCACCCTCGCCCAAGCCCGCAGAGCCGGGCATCCAGGCACCGGTGGCCACGACCACGTCGGTAAAGCCCTGGGCCTTGAGCTCTTCAATGGAATCCACGCGAGCGTTGAGCTGCACCTTGGCGCCAAAGGCCAGGCAGAGCTCGGCATCGTGGGAGATATCGTCGCTCGCAATACGGAACTCGGGGATCACGTGGCGGACCACGCCGCCGAGCGAATCGCGGGCCTCAAAGATAGTGACGGGCACGCCGGCACGCGTCAGGAAGAACGCCGTCGCCAGACCAGCCGGGCCGCCACCGATAACGGCAACGTTGTGCTCGCCGTCGTTGGCAATGGCCTGGGCGCGCAGCTTGGGCAGCACGGCGGTCATGGCCTCGCGGGCAGCCTTGAGCTTGCTGGCGCGAATCTGGGCACCCTCGGGCTCGTAGAACGCACGCTCGCAAGCGCGGCCGCAGGGATGCGGGCAGATGGTGCCGGTGATAAACGGCAGGGCGTTGCGCTCGATAATAATGTTGAGCGCGTCCTCGAAGCGGCCCTCGTCAACAGCCGCCAGATAGGCGGGAATATCCTGCTGGATGGGACAGCTCGTGCGGCACGGCGTGGTAAAGCAGTCGGAAAGCGGGCTCTTGCCGGCGACCTTGCGGTCGGGCAGCGGGCGCAGCGGCTTCTTGTAGAGCGGGTTGGTGAGCGAGTCGGTCTGAATCGCGGTCACGGCCTCGAGCGAGACGCCCGCAAACGGCTTGCCATCCAGGTCGGTAAACTCGCCGGCCATCTGGCTAAAGCGCTCGTAGCCACCGGGCTTGAGCACGTCGGTCGCCAGGGTGACGGGCCAAATGCCGGCATCATACAGGGCGCGGATGTTGTAGACCGTGGCACCACCGGAGTAGCTGATGCGCAGCTTACCGTCAAACTGCTCGGTAATGCGGCGGGCGGCCTCGATGGTCAGCGAGAACAGCGAACGGCCGGACATGTACATCTCGGTAGAGGGCAGCTCGTTTCTCGTCACGTCGACGGGGAAGGTGTTGGTCAGCTTGACGCCAAACTCCAGGCCGCGCTCGGCGCACAGGGCAATCAGGCGCTCGAACATAGGCACGGCATCGGCCCACTGCAGGTCCTCACGGAAGTGCGTGTCATCGAAAACGATGTAGTCAAAGCCCAGCTCGTTCAGACGCTGGCGGGCAAACTCATAGCCCAGCAGCGTGGGGTTGCACTTGATGTAGGTGTTGAGACCCTTCTCGGTAATCAGATAGGTCGCGATGCGCTCGATCTCCGCCGGCGGGCAGCCATGCAGCGTGGACTCGGTAATGGAGTTGGAGACGCGCGCCGGGATGGACTCGACAAACGCGGCATCGACATGCTCAAACTTGTCCAGGTTAGCGAGCGCCCACGTGCGGCACTCGTTCCAAACCTCGGAGCCGCTGGCGTCCTTCATGCCCTCAATGTACGCATCGACCTTGGGGCTCTTGATGCCCTCGAGGTCATAACCCACGGACATGTTGAAGACAAAACCATCCGGGCTGCCCAGGCCGTACTCGCGAGCGATCAGGTGGCAGGCAAACCATGCCTTCACGTACTCGGCAAAGGCCTGCGGAACCTCGAGCTCGGTCGACCACTCGCAGTTGTAGCACTCGTCCTGCGCCACGATGCAGGGCTTGTTCACACACTTGGAGAGCTCCTCGCCGTCCATAACCTGAACGGTCTTGAGCTCAAAGAAGCGGGAACCGGCCACGTAGGATGCCACGATGTTCTGGGCCAGCTGCGTATTGGGACCGGCGGCCGGGCCAAACGGAGTCTCGATGCGCTCGTCAAAAATGGGAAGCGCGCCCTCCTGGTTGGTCGTGACCATCTTGCGCACGCCAAAGACGGCGCCCTGAGTCTTGTGCTCCTCGATGATCCAGTTCATCAGCTGCGAAAACGGGATCGGCCTCATGATGTCGCTCATAATGAGCTCCTCTCTGTAACGCCCGGCGAGACCGCGCGACGGGCGCAAATACGGTGTAGCGCTAGCACAGCGCCGGCGACCCCGCGGAGGCCGCCTATACGCGCGTCGAACGCGGCGAAACATCCGACGCGCGTGAATCTACTTGTAATTAGTAGGTGCGTTCGTTGAGCGTGCTCCAGAGCTTCTTGGACTCAGCCATGGTCCACGCGTTGATCTTGTCCTCATCAATGCCAACGAACTCGCGATCCTTGTACAGGACGCGGCCGTTGATGATGGTGGTGCGGCAGTTTTTGCCCATCATGCCAAAGAGCATGTGGCCGTCGATGTTCTCCTCGCTCAGCGGCGTAAAGGGCTTGTAGTCCATGACGATGACGTCGGCGGCAGCGCCGGCCTCGAGCACACCGAGTTTGCGATCGAAGTACTTGCTGGCCATCTTGGCGTTGTTCTCGAACAGCATCGTCATTGCCTCGCACCAGCCCACGTTGGGCATAGCGGCGTTGTGACGCTGAATGATCAGGAAGACCTTGAGGCTCTCGAGCATATCGTGGGTGTAGGCATCGGTGCCCATGCACACGGGGATGCCGCGGCGGAAGAACTCGAGCACGGGGGCGCAGCCCACGGCGTTGCCCATATTGGATTCGGGGTTGTTGACGAGCCAGGTGCCGGACTCCTTGACGATATCCATCTCGGCAGGCGTCACGTGGATGCAGTGGCCCAGCATGGTGTCGGGACCCAGCAGGTTGTGCTGCAGCAGGCGCTCGACGGGGCTGATGCCGCCGCGGTTGAGGCGGGAATCCCACACGTCGTTCATGCCCTCGCACACATGGATGTGGAAGCCGGTCAGGCCGTTGTTGGCCTCGGCCATCTTATCCATGGTCTCGTCCGAAAGCGTAAAGGTGGCATGTCCGCCAAACATGGCGGCGATCATATGGTTGTCGTTATCGCGACGCTCCTTGGCGGCCCACTGGGCAAATTCGGCGTTCTCGGCAATGGCCTGGTCGCATTTTTCCTGGCCGCGGCGATCGGAGACCTCGTAGCACAGGCACGAACGCATGCCCAGCTCCTGAGCTGCGTCCTTAATGGTAAAGAGGCTACCCGGGATCTCACAGAAGCTCGCATGGTGATCGAAGATCGTGGTGACGCCGTCGCGGATGGAGTCCAAGATCGTGGCATAGGCGCTGGCCTTGGTGCCGTCGAGCGTCAGGTTGTCGTCGATCTTCCACCACTGCTGCTCAAGATTCTCCAGGAAGTTGGTGGGGTTGCAGCCCTTGATGGCAAGGCCGCGGGCTAGACCCGAATAGATGTGGGTGTGGCAGTTGATGAGTCCGGGCATGATGAGGTTGCCCTGGGCGTCGACGTACTCGGCATCCGGGTACTTGGCCTTGAGCTCGCACTCGGGGCCCACTTCGACGATCGTATCTCCGTCAATGGCGACCGCACCGTTTGGAATAAACGGGGTCTGAGCGTTGCGGGTAAAGACGGAACCGTTAGCGACCAGAAGCATGGATGCTCCCTTCGACATCAGAGGCGGGGTTTGACACCTCTGACATGGCGGAGTGCGAAGCGCCGGCCTACACCGGAAACGGGCCCTCTCCCGTCAACGCTTCACCAAAGGGACAAACCCTTTGAAGTGCGGCTTGGCGCCGCATGACGTCGGCGGACGAGGCGATGCGTCCGCCGACGAATAGCACCGAATTGGTTACTTCTTGCTCTCGGGCAAGACCAGATCCACGGCAGCGTCCTTGGCAGCATCGATGTGCTGGGCCACGACCGGCGTCTGCGGAAGGATCAGGTTAAGGACAATGGCCATGATGGCGGTGGGGGTTACGGCATTGGAGCCGATGACGGTGGAAACCCAGGTGGGCATACCCTCGCCGGCAAGGCAACCGCTGGCCATCCAGATACCCAGGCCAAAGACGACGGAGGTACCGACGATGGTGGTAGTGCGCTGCGTGAGGCCCTCGCGGGTGAACATGCGCACGCCGTTCATGGTGATGGTGCCAAAGACGCCGACGGTCGCGCCGCCGATGACGGGCTGCGGGATAGCGGAAAGGACGGCAGAGAGCTGCGGGAACAGACCGGCGATGGCAAAGACGGCCGCGATGATCACAAAGACCCACTTGTTGACGACCTTGTTGGAGCAGATGATGCCCACGTTCTGGCCAAGGGCGCTGGTGGGAAGACCGCCCAGCAGGCCGCCGACCATAGAGGTGAGGCCCTGGGACACGATAGCGCCGGAAAGCTCGCGCTCGGTGGGCATACGGTCGATGGAGCCCAGGCAGGCAGCGGAGACGTCGCCGATAACCTGGATGGCGACCATGGGGAACACGACGGCGAGGGTAATGCAGACCTCGGGATCAAACTCGAGTGCGTAGGGCATGAGCTTGGGAAGGGCGAAGACCTGAGCGGTGGCGACGCTGGAGAAGTCGATCATGCCAAAGGGGATGGAGACAATCATGCCAACGATCATGCCAAAGAACACGGATCCCAGCTTGAGCGTGCCCTTGCCAAAGTTGGCGAGCGCAAAGACCACGGCGAAGGTGATAAGAGCGACGCACCAGGCCTGCGGGGTGCCCCACAGCGGCGTACCCATACCGCCGGCCATATACTTGACGGCCGTGGGATACAGCGAAACGCCGATGGAGAAGATGACCGTACCGGTCACGACGGGCGGGAACAGCCACTTAATCTTGCTGTAGGCCAGACCAAAGAGGACCGCGACGGCACCGCCGACAATCTCGCCGCCCAGCAGCGCACCAAAGCTAAAGCCCGAGGCACCCATGGCCTGCAGGGCCGGCAGGAACGCGAACGAAACGCCCATGACGATGGGCAGGCCGCCGCCGATGCGACGGAAGGGAGCGAAGGCTTGAAGGGCCGTGTCGATTGCCGAAAGAATGAGCGCAACCTGAATGATGTCGGTGCTCTGCTGGCTATTAAAGCCGTAGACGCCGGCCATGATGACCGCCGGGGTAATGATGCCGGCAAACGATGCCAGCACATGCTGAAGGGCACACGGAATCATTTCCGTAACGGGCGGCATGCCTTCGCGAGTGAACAGGGCTTCAGTGCCGTTCGTAACCGTCTCCTGGGCCATTTGACCACCAATCCTCGAAGTAGTTGTTTTCGCATCTAGCGCTCTATTGTGACGCAGTGCGGGGGTGAGGTTGTGCCTTCGTTGCATATCGTATTAAAGATTTTTCTCATTCTCAATAATAATTTTTTGTTATCAGACTATTCTTGAGCTGAGACAATGCATTTCCGCAGGTCAGGAAAGTGTCCTGTCAAAATAGCATCTAACTTTTCTTTTGGTCGACCGTTTACCGCCAAATTCCTACCGCTCGTCCGTATTACGCAATGTACCTGCGAATATGTGAATCAATAGACACCGTGTTACCATGAGAAAAAATTGTTATGAACATTTCCGATTTCACCCAAAGGAGTTGCCCGTGAACGAGACCGTACGTCGCTTTTTGCCGATGGTCGATTTTCTGGAGCAGGTACTCGGCAAAAACAGCGAAATCGTGCTGCACGATTTCTCGGATCCCGACCACGCCATCGTTGATATTCGCAACGGCATCGTGAGCGGCCGCAAGGTCGGCGGTCCCGCCACCGATCTGGCACTCAAGATCATGCACGACGCCAAGTATCGCGACCTGCCGTTTATTACGGGCTACGAGGGGCGCGGTGCCGGCGGCAAGACGCTGGAGTCGGCGACGTACTTTATCCGTGAGGACAACAAGATCGTCGGCATGCTTTGCGTCAACACCGATCTTTCCACGATACGCTCCATCAACGCCATGACTCAGCAGCTCATGGCCTGCTTCGACGCTGTGCCAAGGCAGTCGGAGCCCGCGTCTATCGAGGTCGAAAGTCTTTCGGAGTCTACGCAGGAGCTCATCGACCGCAGTATTTCCGAGTTGCTGAGCGCGCGCGGGCTGGATGTAGCGTCGCTTGGTCAGAGCGACCGCGTTGACGTCATTCGCCACCTCAACGGCAACGGGGTGTTTATGCTCAAGGGCGCCGTGGCCTGCGCCGCCACCGCGCTGGGTATCTCGGAGCCCAGCGTCTACCGCTACCTGCAAAAAGTCCGCAAGGAAGGCTAAACGTTAACCCTTGGGGACGGAGGGAAACGGATCATTTTTGTCGCATCGCTTGACAAAAGACCCTGCAGTTCACACGCACTGCAGGGTCTTTTTTGCATGTCATGTTTTGTTTTCGCCAGCGTCTTAGAGAGCGGCGACGACCTCGATCTCGACCAGACCGCCGGCCGGAAGAGCGGCAACCTGGAAAGCGCTGCGCGCGGGGAACGGAGCCTCGAACTTGGAAGCGTAGATCTCGTTCACGGCAGCGAAGTCGGCGATGTCGGCCAGGTAGACCGTAGTCTTGACGACATCGGCAAAGGTGGCGCCGGCAGCGGTCAGCAGGGCCTCGACGTTAGCAAGGGACTGCTTAGCCTGGGCCTCGACGCCCTCGGGCATCTTGCCGGTTGCGGGGTCGATGCCCAGCTGGCCGGACAGGAACACCATGTTGCCGGTCTGGATGCCGGGGGAATACGGGCCGATGGCTGCAGGTGCGTTATCGGAAGACACGACGGTCTTGCTCATGTTTTTCTCCTTACGATCAGATAGAGAGCGTGAGCGCGGCGTTCACACCGGGAGGCACAATTCGGTCTGAACACCGCGCTTGATTTGGGATAGTACTCAAGGTTTCCGCGCGATGCAAGATTATTATCACGTTGCGAGAATATTTTATCGCTCAACGGCGCCTGTCGACCGCTGAACGGCACGACCGGACGGTGAAGCTCAAAATGATCCGTTTCCCTCCGTCCCCATCGGATCAGGTGATCCATAGGGGACGGAGGGAAACGGATCATTTTTGCTGCAAGGGCTGCTGAAGACTTTATCCTGCTTGGGCCACAGGGCTCGTCCGCCGCAACAGCACCACTATACTTTTGAGTATCTGAGCATTTTGAAAGGCAGGATATGACCGTAACCGCCAGTCGAACCACCAACCGCAGACCCGAGCTCTTGGCGCCCGCCGGAGGGCCCGAGCCCTTTGCCGCCGCACTCGCCGCCGGGGCAGACGCCATCTACTGCGGCATGGGCAGCTTCAACGCCCGCCGCAAGGCCACCAACTTTACCGACGAGGCCTTTGAGCAGGCCTGCCGTGCTGCACACCTGGCCGGGTCGCGCGTCTACGTCACGGTCAACATCGTCATCAAGCAGTCCGAGATGGGCGATGCGCTGCAACTCATCCATCGCTGCTCCACGCTGGGCGCCGACGCCTTCATCATCCAGGACTGGGGCCTGTTCTTTGAGGTCAAGCGCACCATGCCCGGCATCGAGACGCATATCTCGACCCAAGCGAACATCCATGACGACCGCGGAACCCTTTGGTGCCGCGAGCAGGGCGCCGACCGCGTGACCCTCTCGCGCGAGCTTTCAATAAAATTATAGTAACTATTCAGTGCCTTCATAGTTACGTGCAAAAATCCATTCCAGATCAGCTTCGCTGATGGGAT
>URTD01000006.1 GCA_900550735.1 uncultured Collinsella sp. | reverse complement strand
GCGCTGTCGCGCCTGCTGCCTGGGGCGACTTTGGGGTTGGGGTGAATCGGGGTCTAATACTTTCCCGTGAAGTGAACGAGCTTATTTGGACCCCCGAAGCATTGGCATATTTTGACCGCTATTTCCTGCGGTTTTACAGCGTGAATCCTGCGGTTTTTTGGTCTAAAGGTGTGGATGCTCCGGGGCCTCGTTTTTACTCGTTCACTTCTCGGGAAAGTATTAGAGCTCAGCTGATAGAGGTGCCGCTCTGGCGTCGATGCCCTGCGTCTTCTTCGCTTGATTGGGGAAAACAGCCTCGCTTAAGCAATTGCGAGCCCGCCCAGACGTATCTGCGGGGTTGTCTGCACAATTCGCGGTATTATGTTGCGGAGTTTTGAAAGGAGCCGCTGGTGGTCACGACGACGTTTGCTTCGCCTTTGGGCGAAATCTTGCTTGCCGCTGATGGCCGCGGTTTGACGGGGCTTTGGTTTGAGGGTCAGGAGCACTTTGGCTCTACGCTGCTCAAAGAGGATGCGGAGTATGTCGTAGGTGCCGATGCGGTTTCTGGTACCGGTGGGATGTCTTCGGTGAGTCCGGCAAATGGCGCGGCTTCTTCGGTGCTTGAGCGTTCTTGGGCTTGGCTGAATGCTTATTTTGCGGGGCAGGAGCCTCGGTTTACGCCGCCGTTGCATATGATTGGCACGGCGTTTCAGCGTGAGGTTTGGTTTGAGCTGCTTTCTATCCCGCGTGGCGAGGTCGCTACGTATGGTGAGATCGCCCAGCGTGTTGCGGCTCGACATCGTGTACCGGGAAACGAAGCACCTGTTGTGTCTCCCCGTGCCGTGGGGGCCGCGGTCGCGCGGAATCCTATTTCGATCATTGTGCCGTGCCATCGCGTGGTTGCCGCCGACGGCTCGCTTAACGGATATGCCGGCGGGCTTGACCGCAAGGAGTGGCTGCTTCGGCTCGAGGGCGCGTACGAGGAATAACGTTCGAGCACTTTGCATAGCCAAGACGCCGTGAAAGAACGGGATGCGCTTTCCGAATGGCGTCCCAAACGGAAACCGTGTCCCGGAATACAGCCTTAGAGTGGAATGCCGTTTCCGGTTGAGACCACTTGCTTGGACATCTTTCTACGCCCGCTTCTGCAGGGCATAGATCGACTTATCCATGTTGAACAGGTAAGCCGCGACGCAGACGATGAAGAATGCCGGCAGATTACCGAAACCGAAGACTTCGCAGCCAATCAGGATGGGTGCGAGCAGCGTATTGGTGGCGCTGCCAAAGACGGCTGCGTAGCCCAGTGCGGCGCAGAGCTCGACGGGCATGCCGAGTTGAGCCTCGTTATGGCGACATCTGGGTAACAGAAAGGCCCGCGTTCCTCAGAGGCAAGATAGGCAATTCTGCTTTTGAGGTAGATCTCAATTCTGCCGACCGCATCAAACATTAACTGCCGGAGGGCTCGGTCAAATTCATACGTGTAGATGATGGTTTCGAATGTTGTGCCTTCGCGAAAGATGGTAATCCCGGACTTGCATTTGGTTTTGTAGGGAAACCAGTAGGCCGACAGTCTGTAGTGGCCGACTTCGACCAAAGCTCGCTCGAGTTCGCTTTGATCAGAGCACTTAAGACCCCTGTATTCTGTCAATAGTGCTATTTATTCGTTGATGGATATCCGCGACTTCCGGTATTTCATTTAAGCCTCTTGATAGAAAAAGAGCTGGAGTTGCGCATCGTTGAGAGGCTTCCAGCTTTAGCAAAACAAACTTATAAGATGCGACGGGCCGCGTCAAGATAATTACCGGACGGCCTAGGAGGCGGCTGGTTGGCCGGCTTAAAACCTAGCGCGTGAGATGACGCTCCACGCTATTCAGCGCGCTTGATAGGATGACGAACCACAGTCTTAAGTTTCTCCGGTGCACATTTGCGTGGATCGGAGAGATAGATTTCGTGATGGAAACGGGTGTCTGAGAAGTCGGGGACATAGCCCTGCTCGGTCGTGTATTCATTCATAGCGCCTACGGTCGCCGGTTCGTTGTCGTAGGGCCCGGTGTGCATGCATTGAACGCAGAGGCCCTCGTCAACTTTAAGCAGCTCGACGGCAGAAAAGTCAAGTTTCTTTTTGGTCGTGGCTTCCGCGACTGCCCAGTCAAAGTCATCTCGGGTGACGAAATCGGGCAGGCGAATGCACGAGATAAAGTTGAAATCGTCCTTGCGTACATAATCGATGTCGCCGCTCGGGGAGTCTTGCCACCAGAAACCCTCGAGCGGCGGTACCACAAAGTCGAAATAGCCCTTGATACTCCTTGAGCCTTTCTTCGACATCTTGACGGTATAGGCGATGCCGTAAAGCAGCGGCAGGGCGTTTTGATACTCGCCACCTTCGGTATTTGGGTCGCCCTTTCCGCGAACGGCAACGTAGCTCATAGGCGGGACAGTTACGATGCTCGGCTTGCTTGCAGGTTTGTAGAGCTCCTTGCATTCCTTCTTAAAGTCGAACGCCATGTTGGCCGCCTTTCTGCGTATTGGCCTGCTTAGATAACGGAATCATATCATAGAAACGAACAGCTGTTCGAATGATTTTGCTGACAGATAGAGATGCGTGCGTTGTGTTTGGCGGTCCGCCTGACCCCGTCGATGATTTCTCTGCCTTCCCGGCGCTTGCCTGCGCTCCCCGTTTCCCCATATAAAACCTGCCAAAATAAACCTGTCCCTTTTTGGTGGGTGCGAAATGGGTAATACTAAAGAGTTATCCGACCAGATGGGAATTAATCGATGGCCTATATCAAATTCAAAGACGTCATCAAAGCATATGGCGAGGGTGATGCCCGCATCCACGCTCTCGACGGCGCGAGCTTTACGGTCGAGCGCGGCGAGCTCGCCATCATTCTGGGTGCTTCGGGTGCCGGCAAGACCACGGCGCTCAACATTCTGGGCGGCATGGATACGGCGACCTCCGGCACCGTGACGGTGGACGGGCGCGACGTGAGCTCCGCCAACGAGGTTCAGCTCGTGGAATACCGCCGCGCCGATGTCGGCTTTGTCTTCCAGTTCTACAATCTGGTCCCCAACCTGACGGCGCTCGAAAATGTTGAGCTTGCGGCGCAAATCTGCCCCGATTCGCTCGATGCCGAGCAAACGCTTTGCCAGGTTGGCTTGGGTGGGCGCCTCGCCAACTTCCCCGCGCAGCTTTCGGGCGGCGAGCAGCAGCGCGTGTCCATTGCCCGCGCACTGGCAAAGAACCCCAAGCTGCTTTTGTGCGACGAGCCCACGGGCGCACTTGACTATAAAACCGGCAAGCAGATCTTGCAGCTGCTGCAGGACACTTGCCGCAAGCAGGGCATTACGGTCATCATCATCACCCACAACTCCGCGCTGGCGCCCATGGCCGATCGCCTGATCCGCTTTAAGAACGGTCGCGTGGAGAGCGAGACGGTCCAGCAAAATCCCGTGCCTATCGAGACGATCGAGTGGTAGCGCCCATGGACCAAGACCGCCAAAACAGCCTACGCCGCGACGCGCAGAACACGGAGCGCGAGCAGGATTTTACGACCTACCGCACTGCCCAAAGCTCAAACGATATGGTGCCGACGGTTTTTCACCGTGGCATCTACCGCACAATCCGAGGCAGTCTTAAGCGCTTTTTGTCAATCGTGGTCATCACCGCGCTTGGCGTGAGCGTGATGTGCGGCCTTAAGGCGGGTTGCGAGGACCTGTGTGATTCGGTTGATGCCTACTTCGACCAGCAAAATGTCTATGACATTAACGTGCAGTCGACCTATGGCCTGACTGACGATGATCTCGACGCCATACAAGAGGTCGATGGCGTCGAAACGGCCGAGGGCATCTACACCGAGACCGCCTACACCGCCGTGGGCACAACGCGCGAGCGCGTGGTCGTGCAGAGTCTCTCCAAGGAGAACATCGATCAGCCGGTGCTCGTGAACGGCGATTTGCCCGAGAGCGCCGATGAAGTCGCGGTGACTTCGAAGTTCCTGAAGGCATCGGGCAAGAAAATCGGCGATACGGTGAGCTTTGCCGCCAACGATGCGAGCTCGTCGAACCAAAGCGCCAAGGACCAGTTTGCCGATGGCGATTACACCATCACGGCCGAGGTTCTCGATCCCACCGACGTGAGCTCCGACTCGACGGTCAACGCCTTCCGTGCCGCCTCGGCCGCGGACTACAAGTTCTACGTGAGCGAGGACGCCGCGGCATCTTCTTCCTACTCCGCGGTCCACGTGATCGTCGAGGGAGCCAAGAGCCTCAACTCCTATTCGGATTCCTACGCGGCAAAGATCAATGAGGTCAAGGGCAATATCGAGAAGATCCGCGAGGAGCGTGAGAAGGCGCGCGCCCAGGAGCTGACGGTCGACACGCCGGCGAGCTTGGACGCGGCTGAGCGTCAGGCGAATATGCTCTTTGGGATTGAGCAGGACAACATCAATCGCATGGCCGAGGGCAGCGACGAGCGTGCGCAGGCGCAAGCCGACCTGGATCAGCGTCGCGCCGCCGCCGATCAACAGTTTGCCGATGCCCGCGCCGAGCTTTCCGATCTGGGCGAATGCACCTGGTACATACAGGACCGCGGCAACATCGCAAGCTACTCGAGCGTGGAGAGCGACAGCTCGTCAATTGAGGCCATCGCCACGGTGTTCCCGTTCATCTTCTTTATCGTCGCCGTGCTCATCAGCCTTACCACCGCCACGCGTATGGTCGAGGAGGAGCGCACGCTCATCGGCCTGTATAAGGCACTCGGTTATTCGCGCGGACGCATCCTGTCCAAATACGTGGACTATGCGCTGTGGGCTTGTCTGATCGGCGGCGTGCTCGGCAACATCATCGGATTTGTGGGCCTGCCGCTGTTCCTGTTTACGGTGTTCGACGACATGTACTCACTGCCCCAGATGCTGCTTTCGTACGACATCGTGTCCTCGATCGTTTCGGTGGCGCTGTTTGCCGTGGGCGTGGTGGGCGCCACGATTATCGCCTGCCGCCACGAGATGGCCGAGACCCCGGCCTCGCTTATGCGTCCCAAGGCCCCGCGCGCTGGCTCGCGCATCTTGCTCGAGCGCATCGGCTTTATCTGGCGCCGCATGGGCTTTTTGAACAAGGTCGCTGCACGCAACCTATTCCGCTATAAAAAGCGCGCCTTTATGACCATCTTTGGCATCGCGGGCTGCACGGCGCTTGTGATTTGCGGCATGGGCATTCGTGATACGTCGGTCGCGCTGTCGCCCAAGCAGTACGGCCGCATCACACGCTACGATCTGCTGGCGGTCGCCAATTCCGACGATTTCTCGCAGACGTGCGCGGCATTGGATGAGCGCAGCGCGGCCAAGGATTCTAACGTGACGGTGTCTTCGACGCTGCCGATCATGACCGACAACGTTACCTTTACGTTTGGCGGAAAGAGCGAGACCGTGCAGCTGATTGTGGTGCCCGATGACCGCACGAACGACCTGGACGACTACGTGCGTCTCGAGGATGAGTCCAAAGAGCCGCTGTCTTTGCGTGACGGAGACGTGTATCTGAGCAAGAGTTCACAGCTGGTGCTGGGGATTCAGCCGGGCGATACGGCACACGTCCAGGATTCGTCGCTCAATGTTGCCAAGGTCAAAGTCAGTGACATTTCGCTTAACTATCTGGGCAACACGCTTTACATGACGCAGGGCACCTATGAGCGCGCGTTCGGTCGAAGCGCACGCCTCAACGGCGTCTTTGTGCTGCTTAAGGGCTCGTCGGCCGACCAGATTTCGTTTAGCAAGAATCTTAAGAGCGACGGTTGGCTTACGATTTCGAGTACGGCCGAGCATTGGGAGAACTACGAGGCGAACTTTACGATTATCAATTCCGTCGTGGTGCTCGTGACCTTTATGGCGGCGTGCCTATCGTTTGTGGTGGTGTTTACGCTGTCCAACACGAATATCTCCGAGCGCGAACGCGAGCTGGCGACCATCAAGGTGCTGGGCTTCCGCCGTGGCGAGGTGCACCATTACGTCAACAAGGAGACGTTGATCCTCACGGCGATCGGCGCTGCGCTGGGCGTGCCGCTGGGTGGCTTGCTGGCCGAGAGCTTCACGTACATTCTGCAGATGCCGTCGCTGTACTTTGACGTTGAGGTCGAGCCGCTAAGCTACGTGCTCGCCGTGCTGCTTTCCTTTGGCTTTACGATCATCGTCAACCTCGCCACCAACCGAACTCTCAATAAGATCGACATGGTCGGCGCCCTCAAAAGCGCCGAGTAACCTGTCCTGGGATTCAAGTTCTAGCGAGCTGCCGACGCGCCCGCAGCAGCATTTTTGCATAAACCGCCCCGCCAAATGCATACTTTGACGGGGCGGTTGCTTTTTGCCCACAGGTACCCCAGGGGGCGCCGTGCAAATTCCGGAGTATTCAGCGTCCCGGGGTCCGCGGGCGCGGGAATGGGAGTGCAAAACCACGCCGAAAGCCTTGATTCTGAGCCCCCAGTGCCTCGAGGACCGATCATTTTTTACAGGATGCGGCCCATAGTGCCTGCCTTTCGCCCAAAATCCAGTATGCAGGCATCCTCGGCTGCTGAATACTCCCAAAAATGCACGCCACACCCCACCCTAGGCACCCGTAGCTACTCTGCGGGCGCGTGGCCTGATAGTAAGTTGCGGTGGAATAGTTCCTGTTTTATGGCTCTGCTATGCCAAACAGAAACTATTCCAACGCAACATATTGAGAGAGCTCTTGGCTGTTGTGCGCACTGACATTTGTCATGAAATGACAGGCCATTAGGGGTTGCTACTTGTAGTTGCGGTAGGGTTGGGGCAGATTCTAACTAGAAATGGTGGTCGCTATCGGTTGTTCTCGGCATACTCGGCTCATTCGATTACGGTCGCCACATGAAAGGAACTGCTATGGATCTTGCGATGGCACAGCGCCTCGTCGATCGCCGCAAAGCTGCCGGTCTTTCCCAGGAGGCTCTTGCTGCCCAGTTGGGCGTAAGCCGCCAGGCTGTCAGCAAATGGGAACGCAGCGAATCCTCGCCCGATACCGATAACCTTATTGCGCTCGCCGCACTGTATGGCGTGTCGTTGGACGAGCTGTTGTATGGGGAAGCGGCTAGCGATGCCGACGACCTTGAGGACGGCAGTGCCGACACCGAGACGGCGGATGTGGCTGACGAGGCTGAGGCTTCTACTGAGCACGCCGATTGCGGCGACAAACCACTTGTCGATATTTCCCTCGCGCGCGGCATCCACGTCATTGATCCCAATAAAGGCGAGGAAGTCCATGTTGGCTGGAGCGGCATCCATGTGACCAACGACCGCAAGGGTGAAGAGGTGCACGTGGGGCCGGGCGGCGTACATATTGACACGCTAGAGGACGACGGGCACAGCGTGCACACCAATGCCGATGGCACCGTGGTTATCGACGGCGAACAATTCTCCAGCTGGAAAGAGGCGCGCGACAAGCTCGACCATCATGGCAAGCATTTCCACACCAAGCTCGGTCGCGCGTGGAATAAGTTCCCCTTCCCCGTGCTTGTCGCCCTCGCCTATCTGGCGCTCGGCATTATTTGCGGCGTGTGGACTACGGGACTTTTCCTCGTCTTTTTGATTCCCGTCTACTACGCGCTTGGCGATTTCATCGACCGACGTCATCTGTCAAAGCTTGTCGACGCCGTCTACCCGGCAGCTGCCTGAACTTGGTTCCTCTACATGTGGCTCTGCCTGGGACAGCCCCATCCCGCATGGGTCATCCTCATCACGATTCCCATCGTAAAAGCGCTTATGCACTGGTGCCGCAAACAATGGAAGCACCGCAAACAGGCCTAAACCGCCCTAACCCGCCAGCGCCACTCATCCGACACCGCCCGTCCCTTCCAAGTTGCGGTGATATAGGGACTGTTTTGAGACTCCAAAGCGCCAAACAGTCCGTATATCACCGCAACTTACAAACAACTGGGTCAGTTCCGGCACGGAGATTAGCATTGAGCTGACCGCGCGCCAAGAAAAGGGCCTATTTACTACGTTTAACTCGATGGGGCCAACCATGACCGCCTTTTTCGAAAATCGACAGGCCTTCTACCTGCGGTTTTATTTTTCGTTTTCCCGGCATGGTTGAGGGTATCCAATTAAACGTAGTAGATAGGCCCGTTTTGTGGCATACGACCCATTCAGGCCCAATCTCGAAGGCTAAAGAGAGCCTCTCATCTACGCCCGCGAACGAAAACCAAATAGAATGAAAGGCAAATGGAAAAGCCCGTTTAGCGAGCGGAGGACATATGCGCGACGTAGCCGAAAGCGACTGGAAGCTGTTTAAGAAAATGCTTCCCCAATGGCAAGAACGTTATATGGAAAAGCTCATCGGCCAGTACGTTGAGATGCTGAACGGCGACAGCGAAGCGTCCAGTAGATTTTGGGCACTAGAAGAGCGTATCAATAGGGATAAGCTGTCCTCAGGAGTGCTGGTGAACGACCTTCGCCGCAGTACAATGCACCGTGAGATAGCTAATTTGCTTATCGACAGCGTGATTACCCTCGACGATCTTGATGGTTTTACCGAAGACATTAAAAGCTATGCGCAACACTGGACTGGCCAGTAAGAGCACTGAACGACAGACATTCCCAGCAAAGCGGGGCAAACGCCGGGCCACCTAATGGTTGTCCGGCGTTTGCCCAGATTAACCTGCCAAAGATGAACCTGTCCCTTTTTGGCGGGTTACTCGGCGCTTTTAAGAGCGCCGAGTAACCCGTTCTGGGATTCAAGCTGTAGCGAGCCACCGACGCGCCCACAGCCACTAAATTGCATAAACCGTCCTGCCGATTGCATATTTCGGCGGGGCGGTTGCTTTTTGCCTACGGGTAACCCAGGGGCGCCGTGCAAATTTCGGAGTATTCAGCATCCCGGAGTCCGCGGGCGCGGGAACGGGTGCACAAAACCGCGCTGAATGCCCTGGTCCTGGACCCCCAATGCCTCAAGAGCTGGCCATTTTTTACAGAACGCGGCCCATGGTGCCTGCCTTTCGCCCAAAATCCAGTATGCAGGCACCCTCGGCTGCTGAATACTCCCAAAAATGCACGCCGCATCCTACCCCAGGCACCCGTAGCAAGAAGACGAATAGCCTCGGCCTCCCTAGTTACCGCAGGAGGCCCCAGGGCTTACCTCCCAAATCTTTCCGCAGGACGGAAGGACCCCGCCGCGCGAAGCGCACGGCGGGATCCTGACATGTCCGAGGACGATTTGGGAGGTAAGCCCTGGGGCCTCCGATGGGGGCGGTTACAGCCGAGGCTATTCGTCGCCGAAGCTGATGCCCAACGCCTTGGCCTCGCGCACCAGGTCGCTCTGGGGATCGACATACTTGAGCTTGCCGGCGACCTCCTCGAGCGGCATGTGGCACATCTTTCCATCGCGCAGGGCAATCATGTAGCCAAACTCGCCGCGCAGGCAGCCCAGTGCCGCCTCGACGCCGCACTGGGTCGCAAAGATGCGGTCCTGAGCGTCGGGCTGGCCGCCGCGCTGCGTGTGACCGGGGATGGCGACGCGGGTCTCGCGACCGGTCTTGGCCTCGATCTCCTTGGCGATGTCGTAGACGATCGACGGGCTCGTGCGCTCGGCGAGCTTCTTCTTGTACTCCTTCTTGGACAGCGCTGCGTCCTCCTTGGAGATAGCGCCCTCGGCGACGGCCACGATGGTAAAGCGGCTGCCGGTCTCCATGCGATGCTCGATGGTCTTGATGACGTTATCCATGTCGTAGGGGATTTCGGGGATCAAGATGACATCCGCGCCGCCCGCGACGCCGGCGTACAACGGGATCCAGCCAACCTTGTGGCCCATGATCTCGATAACGAACACGCGACCGTGGCTCGAAGCGGTGGTGTGGATGTCGTCGATGCACTTGGTGGCGACGTCGATGGCGCTCGTAAAGCCAAACGTCAGCTCGGTGCCCCAGGTGTCGTTATCGATGGTCTTGGGCAGGGCGATAACGTTGAGGCCCTCTTCGCGCAGGCGGTTGGCGGTCTTGGTGGAGCCGTTACCGCCCAGCATAAACAGGCAGTCGAGCTGCAGCTTATGATAGGTGTGGACCATCGCCGGCACCTTCTCGACACCATCGGCCTCGGGGGTATCCAGACGCTTGAACGGTGTGCGGCTCGTGCCCAGGATGGTGCCGCCGCGGGTGAGGATACCGCTAAAATCGGCGGGCGTCATGACGCGGAACCTGCTGTAGATAAGGCCCTGGTAGCCGTCCTCAAAACCATAGATCTCGATAGGTTCTTCGCTATTGGTCATAAGCGTTTTGACGATGCCGCGCATGGTGGCGTTGAGCGCCTGGCAGTCGCCGCCACTAGTAAGAAGACCGATCCTAAGCATGGTGAATCCTTCCGGGCAAGTTATAACATGCGCATAAGTTTACCCCCGCACACTGTTGATACGGGGGTAAAACGTGTTAGCTCAAGCGTATAGAAATGTAAACAACGTCAGGCGAGCGTAAGGTCGACGAGCCTGGGTCCTTACAGTGCGAAGGCGTCGACGTCGCCCCAGTGGCGGCGCAGCGTAATGGCGGCGGCGGGTTCGGTATTGTCAAAGACGACCGACCATTGCGTATTGCTGGTGATGTCTTTCGGATTGGGTTCTTGCGCTGCAGCGCGTAGGGCCTTCCAAGCGACTGCCTCGTCCTGGGCACCGACATGGGCGTCAAGGACATCGGCGATTGCGATGGCGCGCTCTTTACCATGGCCCAGCTCGCCATTCTTTTGGTTGGGCAGCGCTTCGTCGCCATAGCAGGCGTAGAAGTTCGTAACCTGGCGTACAGGAGTCGCTTTGAAAGCACGGTCCGGATCGCGCGGATCCCACTCTACTACGCGCGCGTCACCGGCGGCGTCGTTGATAAAGAAGTGGTAATCGCGTCCTGCCATGGCGTGCATGTCGTAGGCGGAAAGCAGGTCGACAGCTTCTTGCGTGGTGGCGGCACGGTCGAGCACCAGGCGGATGGCGAGCGAGGTATTGATGACGGGGCGTTGCGCGTCCTGGTCACAGGGCTTGGAGTCCAGAGTGAGTACGGCAATGGACACGCCGCATTCGTTAACACCGTCGAGCTGGGCAAACGGGCCCATGAGTGCGGCGGCGCGTCCGGCGACGGAGTCAAGCGGAGTGTTATCGCCCAGGTTGTTAAGGGCGGCAAACCCGATGGAGGCATAGCCGCCACGTGGGTGATTGCGCACCAGCAGCGCCGAGGTGTCGTCCTTAAAGTCGTAATTGCGACCGGTGCGCACGCGGCCTTCGGCATCTACGGCGACAAAAGCGCTGCAGGCAAACTGGGGCGCCTGGACATGTATCGGCACACCGGGCAGCACCTGCGCCACCACGGCATCGATGTAGGCCTGGTCGTCGCGCACGCCAGCGGCGATGATGCGATCAAGATCGTAGTCGTAGGCGATGTCGATTGCGTACAGGTCATAGCCATCCGCGTAGCCGGTCAAGCGTTTGAGCGACGCGGCGGACTTGATTTGCTTGTGATAAACGATACCGGTGGCAGCGGCAAGGCCGACGGCGACTCCCGCGACACCGCAGGCGATGGCAATGTTACGTGGCTTCATGACGGCTCCTCTCGTCCTGTTAGCGTAATTGTCGCAAAAGGAGCGTGGGCATGATGGCTCAACTTGGCGAGCGGCGCGGGATTAAACACGGAATGAAGAGTGCGGCGCTGGCGCGGCGGGGTATGCTGGAAGGGACCATCAACCCAGCGAAAGGGGAGAGCATGACGGATCAGGAAACGCCCGAGCGCGCGCATGTGACGGCCGATGATATCGAGGCCGCCAACGACCTTATCGACTTTATCGAGGCATGCCCCAGCATGTTCCATACGGCGGCGACCATTATGGCCGAGCTCGACGAGGCGGGCTTTACCTACCTGCCCGAGAATGCGGCGTGGGACATCGAGCCGGGCGGGCGTTATTACACGCAGCGCAACACCTCGAGCGTTGTTGCCTTTAAGGTGGGCGAGGACCTGGCCGCGACGTGGGGCGAGGACGGCGTTGCCGGCGACTACCATTTTCAGCTGACGGCGTCGCACAGCGACTCGCCGACGTTTAAGGTTAAGGCCGTGCCCGAGCTCGACGGCGCGGGCGAGACGCTGCGCCTGAACACCGAGGCATACGGCGGCATGATCGACTACACCTGGTTCGACCGCCCGCTGGCGCTCGCGGGCCGCGTACTGGTGCGCGAAGGCGACCGTATTGAGAGCCGCCTGCTTGCCACCGAGCGCGAGGTCGCTATTATCCCTAGCCTTGCTATCCACATGAACCGCGGCGTTAACGAGGGCTTTGCGCCCAACCGAGCCGTCGACCTGTGCCCGCTCATCAGCGCCGGCGAGCTTAAGCAGGGCGATTTTGATGCTCTGATCGCCGACGAGCTGGACGTTGAGCCCGAGCAGATCCTGGGTCGCGACCTGTTCCTGGTCAATCGTCAGGATGCGCGCATTTGGGGCTGGGCTGACGAGTTTATCTCGACGCCCAAGCTCGACGACCTGGCCTGTGCCTACACCTCGCTGCAGGCATTTTTGGGTGCCGAGAATGCGCATGACGTCTCGGTCTTCTGCTGCTTTGATAACGAGGAGGTTGGCTCCGAGACCAAGCAAGGCGCCATGTCGACCTTCTTGGCCGACACACTGCGTCGCATCAACGGATCGCTGGGCTTTGACGACGAGTCGTACCATCGCGCACTTGCCGCCTCGATGCTTGTGAGCTGCGATAACGCGCATGCCGTGCACCCCAACCACGCCGAGAAGTGCGATGCCCGCAACCAGGTCGTGCTTAACGGCGGCATCGTCATCAAGGAAGCCGCCAACCAGCATTACTGCACCGATGCCTTTAGCCGCGCAGTGTTCCAGGCTATTTGCGATGACGCCGACGTGCCCACGCAGGCCTTCGCCAACAAGAGCGATATGGCGGGTGGCTCCACGCTCGGCAACCTGTCGAACATGCAGGCGAGCATGCATGCCGTGGACGTGGGCCTGCCGCAGCTGGCCATGCACTCAAGCTACGAGACCGGCGGCGTACGCGACGTGATGTACGCCATTCGCGCCCTCACGGCTTTCTACGAGCGAAGCCTAACCATCAACGGCGCCGAAAGCGTGGAGCTCTAAAACCTGCTAAAAGGGACAGGTTTATTATGCAGGTTTTATCTGGGCAAATGCCGCAAAGCCAACAGCTGGACAGAATTGTTATGACACCGCAGGTTGAGCAAGCGTCAGCGAGCGATGTCCAGAGCGAACAAGTTGGCATGAAAAAGGCAAGGCATAGACCTTCTGGTCATGCCTTGCCTTTTGAATGGCAAATTGTCGCTCTGGGCGGCGCGTAGCGTCGACCGGTCCGCCGTTCGTTAGAACGGCGGAACCCTAATGTTCGATCCAACAGCGCAGGGTCTCGCCGGCTTGCAGGTGACGTAGATTCTCTGCAGCAATGTCGACCACATTATTGAGCGTGGCTGCCAGGTGGAACCAGCCGGAGACGTGCGGCGTGATGAGCATGTTGGGCGCATCCCACAGCGGGCTTGTCTCAGGCAGCGGCTCGGGGTCGGTGACGTCGACCGCGGCGCCGGCGAGATGTCCCGACTCCAAGGCGGCAACCAAGTCGTCGGCGACCACAAGATCGCCGCGGCCGCCGTTGGCAAAGAAGGCGCCCGGTTTCATCGCGGCGAAGAACTCGGCGTTCGCCAGGCCGCGGGTCTCGGGTGTGCTGGGCATAAAGGATGCGACGATGTCAGCCTCGGCCAGGCGCTCGGATAGGGCGTCCATGCCGTCCATGTCCTCAAACACAATGGGGTAGACGAGCGGATGGCGCTTGATGCCGCGGACGTGCGCGCCCATGCCGCGGCAGAGCGTGGCGAAGTGGCCGCCGATATCGCCCGCGCCCAGCACCAGCACATTGGCGCTTTTGAGCGAGGTGACCGGCCCCAAATCCTCCCAGCGATGCTCGCGCTGCAAGTCGTGATAGCCGGGCAGGCGCTTCATCATGGAAAGGACCATGGCAAACATGTGCTCGCTCACAGCCTGGCCGTAGGCGCCCACCGAGCAGGAAAGCTTAGCGTCGGCTGGCACGGTGCCGGCGGCCAAGTAATCGTCATAGCCAGCGGTCTGCAATTGCAACAGCTGGAGATGTTCGCATGCCGTGAGCATGTCAGGGTCGATGTTGCCCAAGATCACGTCAGCATCGGCGACCTGCTCGCGCGTGGCGGCGTCGGCGCTCGTGTAGATAAAGTCCTCGCCCGGAGCGCTCGACTCAAGAATTGCACGATGACGGTCGTTGACGGGCAGCAAAACCAGGATGTTCACAAGCAGTCCTCTCCGCTCGACCTACCAAAAGGGGCAGGTTTATTTTGGCAGGTTTTATCAGGCAAAACGCTATAAAAACGCCGGGCTTTGCGATGGTTAACATATCCATCGCGAAGCCCGGCGCATCCACGGCTACCAGCTCAGCAGCTCGTAGCCGTCCTCGGTCACCACGAGCTGTACCTCGCACTGGGCCGAATCGCTACCGTCCTTGGTGCGCACACACCAGCCGTCGCCCTTGCTGATCTTGATGTCGGGCGCTCCGGCATTGACCATGGGCTCGATGGTAAAGACCATGCCCGGAGCCATGATGGTGTCCACATCGGGCGCCTCGGTGGTAAAGCCCACAAACGGGTCCTCGTGGAACTCCTTACCGATACCGTGTCCGCCGTACTCGCGCACCACGCTAAAGCCGGCGTCCTCGACCGTCTTTTGCACGGCCTCGGCCATCACGGACAGCGGTAGCCATGGCTTGACGGCCGCCAGACCCGCCTCCACGCTGGCGCGGGTGACGTCGACCAGGCGCTGGCGCTCGGCCGAGACCTCGCCGATGCAGAACATACGGCTCGAATCACTAAAGTAACCGTCCAGGATCGTGGAGCAGTCGACGTTGATGATGTCGCCCTCGTGCAGCACATCCGCATCGCAGGGGATACCGTGGCAGACGACGTCGTTGATCGAGGTGCACACGCTCTTGGGGTAGCCCTCGTAGTTGAGGTCGGCCGGCGTGCCACCGTGCTCGACGGTGTAGTCGTAGATCATCTGGTCGATCTGGTTGGTGGTCATGCCCGCGGCGATGTGTTCGCCCACATAATCAAGCACGCCCACGTTGATGGCTGCCGAGCGCTTGATGCCCTCGATATCGGCGGGCGTCTTGTAGAGCGTGCGGGGCAGAACCTCCCAGCCCTCTTCCCACAGGCGCTCGAGGCGCTCATCGAAGGCGCTATGGCATTTCTTATATTTTTTGCCGCTACCACACCAGCAAGCGTCGTTGCGGCCGGGCACGGGTCCTTTGTCATACATGGCTAACTTCCTTTCATCCGCAGCTAGTATAGCCCACCCACGCGTCCATAAAAGTTGCGGTGATATAGTTCCGATTTAAGCGGTTTAACAGCATAAATAGGAACTATATCACCGCAACTGATGGAGTGGGATGGCGGACACTAGCTGCTGCGTGGTTTTGCTAGTAGCTCACCTGGCAGGGAATGCCGAGGGCTTGGACGCGCGCGGCAATGGCGTCGAGCACCTCAGGCGCCGCTTTGGCAAGGCCGGCGATCGGTGTCTCGCGCGCCACCGTGTAGATGGTTGCTTCTTGTGGGCGAATGCGCTCAAGCGCCGCGAGCCAGGGGCCGACGTACTCCTCGCCGGTGTTGTCGATGAGCTTGCCCTGATACTCGCCGGTCAAATAGATCGTCTGGATAATAACGTGACCGTCAAAGCTTGCGAACGTCTCGATCTGGTGCTCGACGCCGTAGGGGCCAACGGGCTGGTCGAGCAGCTGGATAAACGCCGGGTCGACGGTATCGAGCTTGAGGATGTTGTCGTCGACCATCATGAGCGCGTCGTGCACCTCGAGGCAGTCAGCGCGCGTACCGTTGGAGAGCACGGCGATTTTGGAGTTTGGGGCAAGCTCGTCGCGCAACGCGACGGCGCCGGCGATGGCCTGCGGAAACTCCGGTGCGGCAGTGGGCTCGCCGTTGCCTGCGAAGGTGATCACATCGGGGAGCTCGCCCTCGGCTGCCATCTCGCGCAGCTTTGCCTCGAGCGCGTCGAGTACCACGGCAGCTGTGTTGTACGGCTCATGACAGGGGCGCTCGGCGTTGAGGCCGTTTTCGCAGTAAATGCAGTCGAACGTGCAGATTTTGCCGCTGGCCGGCATCATGTTGACGCCGAGCGAGAGACCAAGGCGACGGCTGCGAACGGGCCCA
The DNA here is from genome assembly GCA_900550735.1 of uncultured Collinsella sp. Taxonomy (GTDB): domain Bacteria; phylum Actinomycetota; class Coriobacteriia; order Coriobacteriales; family Coriobacteriaceae; genus Collinsella. Next base: position 12,915 of record URTD01000006.1, on the reverse strand, counting down.
AAGATGGGGCTGGCATTCAAAAACGTAGACATAGGCATATGCTCCTCAAGACAATTGTGCCTAAGCATAGCATCGGCTCCAAAGCAAGGTGCGGGCTCTTGCTTTACAAGTTTCGTTTTTTCACGTCGCTCATTATGCCGTGCCATGAAAAGCCTCGGGTCGGGTACAGTTAATCTGTTAACAAGGCGTAAGGCAATGCGGGTCCATCCAACCGCACTGACGTGCAACTGGATGGGCGTTGATGATGGGGGCACAACATGGATTTTACGGTCGAGAATGCGGGCACCACGATTGCCTGTCGCGAATATGCCGGCCCGGATGTGTCGCCTGATGCTCCTGCCTTGGTGTGCGTGCACGGTGCTTGTGTCGACGGCACATTTTTCGACGGCATCGCTTGTGAGCTCAGCCGCAACTACCGCGTAATTGCCTACGACCGCCGCGGCTGCGGTGGCAGCAGCGATGCGGCAGACGGCAGCTATGATCTTGCCGCTCAGGCCGCCGACCTGCAAGCCGTGATCGAACACGTTGGCGCTCCGGCAAATGTGCTTGCGCATAGCGCCGGTACGTTGGTGGCGCTGGAGCTTCTTCGCACCGAACCCCATCTCGTCGCCCGTGCGATTCTGCATGAGCCGGCTGTGTCGGCCGAAGGCGTCGGCATGGGCGCAGCTCCGGTTTTGCTCGATATGATTGCGGCTGGAAAGGTTTCAAGGGCGCTCCGGCTTTTCTTGGGAGCCCTCGGCGACTTGGACCCCGAGGCTCCCGGGACGACCGAAGCGGAAGTCAAACATGCCCTGCGCAATGGTCGTTGCTTCATGGCCAATGAATACGGAACAAATATGACATATGCTCCCGACTGGGAGCGCGCCCGCGCGTCAAAGGCGGTGTCGGCCGTGTTCTTGGGCGAGCTCTCGGTTGGCACGCCCCGCGAGGCGGGCACGAGGGTGGCTGCCGAATATCTCGATTGCCCCCTTGTGACGATTCCGGGCGCGCATAACGGTCTGCGCGATCGCCCCGTTACGGCGGCAAATGCCGTTCGCGATGTCTTGGAGCGTTAGCACGCTCGATGACCTGCGGGGAGAGGGGTTGTTAGCGTTTCGTCATTGTTGACGAATGCGTCCATAACCGCGCGCCCGCGGCTCCATTACCGCCGCTTGCCAGGTCATAAAAATGTAACGATAATCGCGCGTTTGCCTTCAGCTGTTAGATGTTACCCTTGTACCAATTGATATGCATCGTTGCCGTGCATAACGATAGAAAGGGCCCCATATGCTCAATAATCACGAGGTCAATCTAACCGACGAGGAGGCTGCCGCTGAGGTCGCCCGCGTCGCGAAGACCTACCCCGTGGTACGTTTGCTGTCGGCCGATCAGATTAAGAGCGAGCCTAACTGCCTGCTCGCCGGCGATCGCTGCCCTTGTCTGCGTCAGTCGAGTCTTGAGGCTTTGGCAGACTCCGATGAGGTGTCGGAGCAACTGCTCAACGATGGTGTTGAGTACCGCGCTCGCCTACGCCCTCTAAAGGTCGAGGGCGAGCCTCGCGTCTTGCTGATGGTGCGTCCGATCGATGAACAAGAGGCTGCAGAAGAGGACCTTGTCTACACCGATGTGCTGACGAGCGTGCGCAATCGCCGATATTACGAAGAAAAGCTCCGTAGCGCTCGCATGAAGGCTGGCGTGGCGGTGATCGACCTTGATGATTTTAAGGTCTTCAACGATACGTGTGGCCGTCATGCCGGCGACCTTGCGCTCGGTGCTGTGGCGACAGCCATACGCAGCGGAATTCGTTCGACTGATGAGCTCGTACGCTATGGCTGCGACAAGTTTGTGGTCGTCATGCCCAATATTCCTTCCGATGACTTCACCCGTCGCCTGCATCAGGTGTCCGATGCCGTTCATGCCACGATTGTTCCGGGCCATGAGTACGTGAGCCTGACGGCATGTGTTGGTGGCGTTCGTATTCATGGCGAGACGGTCGATGAGGGCGTTGGCCGCGCTGTCCAGTTATTGAGCCGCGCTAAGGCAAAAGCCGGTACGGTCGTGACCGATGCCGATTCCATCGAAGCCTTCCAAAGCGAAAAGCCTTTGGTGCTTATTGTCGATGACTCCGAGATGAACCGAGCCATTCTCAACGAGATGCTCAAGACGAGTATTGCATCCTCGAGGCCGCCAACGGTCATACGGCGCTCGACATGGTCGACCGCTATGGCGATGAGCTGTCGCTCGTGCTGCTGGATATTGTCATGCCGGGCGTGAGCGGCTTTGAGGTGCTGGCCGATCTGTCGCGCCGATCGGTTGTTGACGATCTGCCTGTCATCATGATTTCGAGCGAAGAATCCGACGATGTGGTTCTGCGCGCGTACGAGCTGGGCGCCTCGGACTATATCAACCGCCCGTTTGACTCCCGTGTCGTGCGCCGCCGTGTGAGCAACACCATCCGCCTATACGCTAAACAGCGCCGCCTGACGAACCTGCTGTCCCAGCAGTACAACGAGCGCGTCAAGAACAGTCGCATGCTCATCGACATCATGGCCGGCGTCATGGAGCTTCGTAACGGCGAGAGCGGCAGGCACGTTACGAACATCGAGAAGCTGACCGAGCTGCTGCTTGGCTGTCTGGTCCAGCGTAGCGGCACGATCTCCCTCGACAATGAGGAGCGCTCCACGATCGCCCTGGCTTCGGCGCTGCACGATATCGGCAAGATGTCGATTGACGATGCGATTCTCAACAAGCCCGGACGCCTTACGCCCGAGGAGTTCGAGATTATGAAGACGCATACCACGATCGGCGCCGACATGCTGCGTGAGCTGGGTAGCCATCACGCCGGCAATGCGCTTATGGAATATGCGTACCAGATTGCGCGTTGGCACCACGAGCGCTGGAACGGCAAGGGTTATCCCGATGGCCTTAAGGGCGACGATATCCCCATCGCCGCGCAGGTGGTTTCGGTGGCTGACGTGTACGATGCCCTGACGAGCGTGCGCGTGTACAAGGACGCTATCCCGCACGAGGAGGCGATCAAGATGATCCTGGACGGTAAGTGCGGCACCTTTAACCCGCTGTTGCTCGACTGCCTGCTCGAGGTGCAAGACCGTATTGCCGAGACGTTGGCACGCCCCGCCGACGTTGTCGCGTTTCCCACGATTTAGTTTGACCAAAGGAGTTTTAATCCATGATTTCCATGCGTGAGGCGTATGAGAAGATTGGCGCCAATTATGATGACGCGTGCGCTCGGCTGATGGGCGAGGAAATGCTTAGCCGCTTTGCCCTCAAGTTTTTGGATGACGAGAGCATGGACAAGCTGGAGGCCGCCATGGCGGCAGGAGACGCCGAAGGTGCGTTTATGGCAGCGCACACGCTCAAGGGCGTGAGCCAGAACCTGGGATTCGATAATCTGTACGAGCCGGCGGTCGTGGTGACCGAGGCGCTGCGCGGCGCCGATGCCGTTGACGGCGCTCGCGAGGGAATGCATGCGTTGCAGCAGCAATATGCGGCAACGATGTCGGCCCTGCGCGAGGCGGCCGAATAAGAGCTTGCGGGCCTTGGGCTGCGTGCCGGCCACATATAGGTAAAAGGGCGCCCTGTCGGACCATGTGGCCGGCGGGGCGCCCCTTTTGTGTTGTGCTGTCCGTGAACTAACGGGCCTGCTTGACCTTTGCCGCCGCCTCGACAAACGACTTCCACAGGTTAAAGTCGGTCTCGAGCGTCTTCCACGTGTACTCAGGATGCCATTGCACGCCCAGGCAGAATGGCTGGCCTTCGACCTCGATGCACTCGGGAACGCCGTCGGTTGCCTTGGCGACCAAGCGCGTGCTTTTACCCAGACGGTCGACGCAGCAGTGATGTGCCGAGTTGGTCTGGATCAGCCTGTGCCCGCCAACCGCGCGCTCCAGCAGCGAGCCCGGCACGACCTCGACGGGGTGCACGGGATCGTTGAGCACGTGGGTATGGCGCCACTGCGTGCGGCCCTCGCGCGCACCCAGGCTCGGCACGTCCATGCACAGGGTGCCGCCGGTGGCGACATTGAGCAGCTGTGTGCCTCGGCAGGTGGTAAAGAGCGGCTTCTTGGCGCGAAGCACCTCGTTAACCAGCTTAAACTCAAAACGGTCGCGAATCTCGCAGCACAGCGTGGGGTCGTAAGGACGCTCGTCGCCCCAGCGTTTGGGGTTGACGTCCGGGCCGCCGGGAATAGCGATACCGTCAGCGATTTCCACGTAATGACGGATAACATCGACGTCTTCGGTAATAGACATCTGCAGCGGCAGGCCACCGGCGGCAAGGATGGCATCGACAAAGACACTTGCGATTTCCTCGTTGGGGGAGAGCGTCTCGCTCAAAAACGGTTTTGCCTCTTCCCAACGCGGCGCGACGAGGATGAGCGGACGGTCGGCGGGGGCAACGTCGACGTGCGGGGTGTATGACGATGAAGTACGAGTTCCGATCATAGGTGTTGCTTTCGATCTGAAGGTGACAGGGCGCATGGGAGATGTGGGACAACACTTCCGATGAATTTGTCCCACGGGGTGGCTGGTTAGTGGCCCTTGATGGAGTTGAGGAAGTCCTGGGCGCGCTTGGTCTGGGGATGGTCGAAGAACTCGTCGGGCGTGCCGGTTTCCACGATCTGGCCGTCGGCCATAAAGACGACGCGGTCGGCTACGCGGCGGGCAAAGTTCATCTCGTGCGTGATGACGATCATCGTCATGCCCTGCTGTGCCAGACGGACCATGACCTCGAGCACCTCGTTGATCATCTCGGGGTCAAGAGCGCTCGTGGGCTCGTCAAAAAGCATGGCCTTGGGCTGCATGGCAAGCGAGCGGGCAATGGCTACGCGTTGCTGCTGGCCGCCCGAGAGCTGTGCGGGCACCTTATCGGCCTGCTCGGCCACGCCCACGCGGCTCAGCAGGTCCATGGCGCGCTCGCGAGCCTCCTCCTTGGAGACGCCCAGCACATCGACCGGCCCCAGCATGACGTTCTGCAGTACGGTCATATGTGCGAACAGGTTGAACTGCTGAAACACCATGCCCAGTTCGGCGCGCATGCGGGCAAGATCCTTGCCTTCCTGCGGCAGGGGCTCACCCTCGATGAGGATCTCGCCCGAGTCGATGGTTTCCAGGCGGTTGATGGTGCGGCACATGGTCGACTTGCCCGAGCCCGAGGGACCGATTACAACGACGACCTCGCCGCGGTCGACCGAGAGATTGATGTCGTTGAGGACGTGCAGGTCGCCATAGTGCTTATCGACGTGTCTGAGCTCGATCAGCGGCTGATTGCCGGTGGTAGAGGTGCTCTGTGCCATGGTGCTCGGCTCCTTATGACTCGAAATGGTAAAGCGTTAGCGGATGATGGTCGCGCCGGTTTTGTGCGAAACATAGACAGCGGCCTTGTTAATCGCGACGTTGATGAGGATGTAGATGACCGCGATTACCAGGTAGACCGACACGAGAGCGTCGTAGTTGGTAATGAGCACGCGGGCATTTTGCATCAGGTCGGGATAGCTCACCACATAGGCGACGGTGGTGTCTTTGACTACGACCACAAGCTGCGAAATCAACGACGGAATGATAAACCGAATCGCCTGCGGCAACACGATTTTAAAGGTGATTTTAGCCTTGGAGAGACCGAGCGCCTGGGCCGCCTCGACCTGGCCACGCGGCACGGCGTTGACGCCGGCACGGAAGATCTCGGCAAGCACGCCGGCTGCAGCGAGCGCGACGGGGAGCGTGAGCATCCAAAACGACGGCAGCGCAATCTTGTACTGAGGCAGCACCAAAAAGAAGAAGTAGATGAACAGCAGGCTCGGCACGCCACGGAAAAAGTCGGTGAGCACGCGGCAGGCCAGTTGCAATGGTTTGATGCCGCTGGTACGGCCGAGCATAAGAGCTAAGCCCAGTACCAGTGCAATGACGCCGGCGGTGAGTGCGACTTTAACGGTGCCTTCAAAACCCGCAAGTAAGAACTTCCAGGTGGTGAGGTGCGTAAAGAAATACCAATAGTGGACCGAAAGCTGACCGGTCACATAAAAGCGCTGCAGTACCAGGACGACGAGCGCGGTGACGGCGACGAGTGAGATGGCGGTGCCGATGCGAATCTTGGCGCGCATCTTGGGGCCGGGAGCCTCGTAGAGCGCATCGCGCATGGTAAGCGCAGGGGAGGAGTGCTTGCTCATCGGAGGATCCTCACCTTCTTATCGATGTAGTTGCCAATGTGGCTCACCACAAAGGCCGTGCCCAGGTAGCCGAGCGCCGAGATAAAGAACGCGGCGACGCCGCCGAGCGAGCGGGTATTGATGTAGCTCACCACGCCGGTGAGTTCCTGCGGCTTAAGCGGCACCTGGCTGCCGAGCGCGGTGGTGAGCATGACGGCGATAAAGAGGTTGGTCATGGGCAGCACGCTCGAACGCAGCGCCTGCGGAATCACGATCTTAGCGAGGATACGGCTGAAGCTCATGCCGAGCGAGCGGGCGGCTTCCACCTGGCCGACGCCGACGGTGTTGATGCCGCTCATAAAGTTTTCGGAACCAAAGGCCGAGCCCAAAAGGACCGTGGCGACGATAACGCAGGTGCGGTAGGGCAGGACGACCTTGAGCGGCGGCAGCGCGTAGACGATGATGATGAGCAGCGCGATGCCGGGGATGTTACGGAAGACCTGGACATACAGGTCGCCAAAGACGCGCAGCGGCTTGAGCGGCGACACACGCATCACGGTGATGGCGACGGCCAGCACCATGGCGATGGCAAACGACTCAAGCGTCATGCCCCAGGTGGCTAGCAGCGCGTCGATATAGTTCTGGCCATAGAGCGACCAGAGCTCGGAGAGACTCATGCGGACCTCCCGCCGATAAGGAAAGGGGCTCCCGTGTGTACGGAAGCCCCGACAACTTAGTAAGGAAACAGTTTATCGCAATAAAGCGCATCGTGCGTTTCCATATGGTTTCGTTGCGGCCGTTACCAGGCTCGTTGCCTAGGCGCCGATCTCGGGCAGCTCGGGAACGTTGGTGTCGCCCGTACGGTCGCCGATGCAGATCTGCCACAGCTCAGTCCAGGTGCCGTCGTCCTCGATCTTCTTAAGGAAGTCGTTGACAAAGGCGACGCCGTCGGAATCGAGCGGCAGGCCGATGCCATAGGGCTCTTTGCTGCCGAAGGGCTTGCCGGCGATCTTGTATTTGCCGGGCTCGCGGACCAGCGCGCTCTGCTGCATGTTGTTATCGATGACGTAAGCGTCAACGCGGCCCTGCTGGAGTGCCTGGCGGGCCTCCTCGTCGGTCTTGAACTCCTGCTGGCTGGCCTTGGGGGCGAACTCCTCCAGGATGGCGGGGCCGTTGGAGCCGGACTGGACGGCGACGTTCTTGTCGGCCAGGTCGTCGACGCCCTTGATGTCGTCGTTATCGGCGAGCACCAGGATGGCCTGCTGCGTGTAGTAATAGGGACCGGCAAAGGAGACGAGCTTCTTGCGCTCGTCAGTGATGGTGTAGGTGGCAAAGACAGCGTCGACCTGGCCGTTTTGCAGGACGGACTCGCGGGTGTCCGAGGTTACCTGGGTGATCTCGACCTTGTTCTCGCCCAGAATGTAGTTGGACAGGAGCTGTGCGATACCGGCATCGAAGCCGCGGGTCTGACCGTCTTTCTCGTTGAGGAGGGAGAAGAGCGTAGAGGTCTGAACGCCACCGATCTTAAAGACGCCGGCGTCCTTGACGGCCGTGGCCCAGGTGCTGGCGGCGATGGCGTCGTCATCGGCCTTGGGGCCGTTGTCGACGAGCTTGTCGAATGCCTTGGCATCGAGCGTGGTGGAAGCCTCGGTATCCTCGGAGCTCTTGGAGGAGCCGGCGGCGGAACCCTTGTCGGCCTCGGCGCTGGTGTCGGAGCAGCCGGCAAGACCAAGGCCGGCGACGGTTGCGAAGGTGGCGGCAACGAAGCCGCGGCGGTCGAGAACGACCTGCTGGGAGAGGTTCTTGCTCATGGTAGAACACCTTTCTCAATAAAATCCCTAGCGGTTGAGTAGAGTTATACCCTATCGCGCTCAAAGGGGTCAACCCGAAATAACTCAGAAACATACTTACCTTATGGGTAATTCTACCTACCAAAAAGGGACAGGCACCTTTGTGGTGGTTCTTGCAGATGTGACGGCCTGCCTCGCTGTTTTGTCTCAATCTGTAACAGGTAGACGAGGAAATGGGTTCTAACTGTTACAGATCGAGATTTTCTCTTCAGGGGAATTCGAATGTCTCAATCTGTAACATCTGGACGGACAAAAGGTCTCTATCTGTTACAGATTAAGACAAAGGTCAGGGACTAAGACGTCTTGTCTAGATCTGTAACAGTTAGACGGGAATTCGGGCCCTAGATGTTACAGATTGAGATAATCGCGTCGCGAAAATAAAAACCTCCGCAGGGGTGCTTCCCTTGCGGAGGTTTTCTTACTCGTTGAGTAGTCTCACGGCTTCGGCGGCCATGTTCTCGACCGTCATGCCGTTCTGAGCGAGCAGCTCGTTGGGATCGTAGCGGTCGGGGAAGCCCTTGGCGATGCCGAAGGTGCGCGTGCGCAACGGCGTGCAGGCCAAATAACATGCCACGCGCTCGCCCCAGCCGCCGTCCAAGATGCCGTCCTCGAGGGTGACGACAACGCGATGCTCGGCGACAAGACTGTCGAGGAACTCGCGGTCAAGCTCGGTTGCGAAGCGCGGATTGACGAGCGTGGCCTCGATACCGTACTCGGCAGCCAAGCGGTTTGCCACGCGCTCGCCCAGCTCAAAGAAATCGCCAAGTGCGAGCACGGCAACGTCGCGGCCCTGACGCACCACGTTGTAGCGAACGGCACTGTAGTCGGTGTCTTCGGCGGGCGCAAGGTCGGGACGGCTCACCAGGCCGATGCCCGGTACGCGGATCGCCACGGGATGCTCGCGGTGGTCGAGCGACCAGCTCAGCATGGACAGATATTCCTCCATGCAGGCCGGCGCTAGGTAGCGCATGTTGGGAAGAGCGCCCAGCATGGAAATATCGAAGAACGAGAGGTGCGTCTCGGATGTGGTGCCAAAGATCGACGCGCCAAACACCAAGATGGTTGCGGGGGCATCGTTGAGGCACAGGTCGTGCCACAGCTCGTCGTAAGCGCGCTGCAAAAACGTGCCGTACACACCAAAGACTGGCTTGGCGCCCGAGCGCGCAAGCGCGGTGGCAAAGGTCACAGCGTGCTCCTCGGCAATGCCCACATCGACGAACTGTTTGCCGGCGGCAGCGCGAAGCTCGGGTGTAAAGCCCATGATGTAGGGCGTGGCGGCCGTGATGCCCACGACCTGCGGATCGCGCCCGATGGCGGCGCTGAGCGCCTCGCCCGTAATATCGGCATAGGTGCGCGGTGCGGGCTCGCTCGGATGGCCCGGGCAGAGCTTGCGGCCGGTCGTCATGTCAAAGGGGCCTACGTGATGCCAGCGCTCGGGGTCGCTCTGGGCCGGCTCAAAGCCCTTGCCCTTGGCGGTGGAGACATGGAGCACGATGGGATGATCGATATTGCGCAGTTCCTGCAGCGCGTCGACGAGGGCCAACACATCGTTACCGGCGTCCAGATAGCGGTAGTCGAGCCCCATCGCGCGGAAAACGTTGCGCTCACAGGTGCCGTTGCTGGCGCGCAGCTCGGCCAGATTGCGATACAGGCCACCGTGGTTCTCGGCGATGGACTGGTCGTTATCGTTGACGATGATGATCAGGTTGCTATCGAGTTCGGCGGCATTGTTGAAGCCCTCAAACGCCAAGCCGCCCGAAAGCGAGCCGTCGCCAATGATGGTGATGACGTTGTAGCTGTCGCCCGCCAGATCGCGGGCGTGTGCCAAGCCGCAGCCCAGGCTCACCGATGTGGAGGTGTGGCCCATGGCGAACAGGTCGTGCTCGGACTCGTCTGGATTGGCAAAGCCAGAAGCCTCGCCAAAACGTTCCGGATCGATATAGGTATACGCGCGCCCGGTCAGCGCCTTGTGGGCGTAGGTCTGGTGCGAAACGTCAAAGACAATCTTGTCGATAGGGGAGTTAAACACGCGATGAAGCGCAACCGTAAGCTCAACGACGCCCAGGTTGGGGGCAACGTGTCCGCCGACAGCGGCGGAGCTTTCGAGGATGGCGTGGCGAATCTCGCCGCAGAGCAGCGGAAGCTCGGCGCGGTCGAGAGCCTTGACGTCCTCGGGCGTTGTCGTTTGCGTAAGCAGCATCGTTGTGGGTTACTCCATGCGAATCGAGCGCCGGCGCTCCCTCGGCCGACACAATTGCACAAGACAGTCTCGCACATTTTGGCGTTTGATATGTGACGGCGGCGCGGTAATTCGACAACTGGTGGGGCAAAACGTTTTGTCCGATGCCATACTGATAGATTCGATGATGATTTTTTCAATACGTGCAGGCCGTGGCTTGCCGCCGTGAGCCGCTGGAAGGAGGCAGCATGTCCGATGCCGTTCGTGCCGAGAAAATCGCGCACGAGGTCGACGATGCCGCCCGCCAGCTCGCCCAGGCGGGCCGCTTGGACCTGACGCGCGAGTTTATCCAGCATGGCGACGTGACGGTCTATGCACATGTGACCTCGGTGGCACGGGCAAGTCTGTCCTTTGCCGAGCACTTGGGCCGTGTTGGCATTTCGATCGACCGTGCCTCGCTGCTGCGCGGAGCCTTGTTACACGATTACTTTCTCTATGACTGGCACGATCCCGATCCGAGCCATCGCCTGCACGGATTTCGGCATCCGTTTTTTGCCCTGGCGCGTGCCGAGGAAGATTTTGAGCTGACGTTGCGCGAGCGGAATATCATCGTGCGGCATATGTTTCCGCTGGTGCCCGTGCCGCCGACGTGTCGCGAGGCGTGGATTGTTTGCCTGGCGGATAAATGGTGCGCGCTGCGCGAGACGGCCGCCGGCCGTCTGCCGCGCAAGAACGAGGCGGACGATAGCGTGAGTAAAGCATCGAGTGAAAAGAGGAGAGGGTAGACGGTGGAAACCGCGATTGATATGGCATTTGACGGCGCGACGCTTGCCGCCTGCCCGCTTTCGGCACTGGTGCTCTCGTTCGCCTTCTACGGTTTTTGCGGTTGGGTATGGGAGTCGACAGTATGCGCCATGCTCAATCACGGACGCTTTGCCAACAGCGGCTTTTTGCTGGGGCCGTGCTGCCCCATTTATGGCGCGGGCGGCATTGCCTGCTGGCTGCTGTTGCGTGGGATTCCGGATGCCCCGAGCCAGTTTGTCGCTGCAGCGCTCGTATGCAGCGTGATTGAGTACAGCGTAGGCGTGCTGTTGGAAAAAACAACGGGCGCTCGCTTTTGGGACTATTCACACCTGCCGTTTAACCTGCACGGACGCATCTGTCTGTACTGGGCCTGCGCGTTTGGCTTGGGTGCGTTGTGTATTTGTCGTTTAGTGGAGCCGGCATTGCTGGGGCTGCTTGGCCATCTGCCGGTGCTGATTGTGCGGCTGTCCGCCTTTATCGTCGCGGTCGCGATGATGGTCGACGCGGCGTGCTCGTTGGCGAGCTGGCGGCGTCTGTCTGATCAGCTGGAGCGTGTCCGGGCCGACCTTGCCGACCGCATCAATGAGTCGCTTGCCGATGCCTCGGACTCAATGCTCGAACGTATTCCCGATTCTACGATTGACTCGGTGGCACAGACGCACATCCGTAGCCGTGCCGTTAACGCGTGGCTGGCCGAGCTGGGTGACGCCGCGCTCGATGCCCTGCGCGAGAAGGCTTCGATGCCGACGTTTATCGCGGATGGTGCTCGCGGCCTGGCGCTTTCCGCCCGCCGCGTGGCCGATGCCGCGCCGAACATGCCGCGTCCGTCGCTCAGTCGTCGCCTTGCCGGCAAGCGCATGAGCCGTCCGGTGCCAAGCGTGTCGCTCAGCCGACGCGACCTGCGCTTTTTCAATGCCTTCCCGCGCTTGCGCATCAACCGCTACGAGGGCGTCATCCGAGCTACCGACCTCCGCGACCGAGCCCGCGAGCTGTTCCGCCGCTAGCCGGGACGGGCGCGCTCACGGCTTCCTTGCTCGCGTATTTCCCGTCCGTTTCGCGTCCGTTGCCGCGCCGTTTCCAAGATTACGGCACCGTTTCCATTCGACAACGCAGCGTTTAACAACGCCGTATCTGGTCTACACCAGTTGCCCCTCGACCGCATTATGGGCGCCGACAACGTTCATGCGACCAAGGGAGAGCGAATGTACGATACGGGATCGACAACGTTTATGCTCGTCTGCACCATGCTCGTGTTTTTAATGACACCGGGCTTGGCGTTTTTCTATGGCGGCCTGTCCAGGCGCAAAAATGTCATCAACACCATGCTTATGTGCTTTGGCGCCATTGGCCTGGTTGGTGTGCTGTGGATTGTTGCCGGCTGGTCTCTGGCCTATGGCGGCGACGGTTCCAGCCCGTTTATTGGAGGCCTTGACCAGCTGCTGTGCCTGCCGGTACTCAACCAGGTGCTGCAGGCGGCCGAGGGCAATGCTGCGGACGGTGTCGTCTACCCTCAGATCATCAACATCGCCTTTCAGATGGCGTTTGCCATGATCACTGCTGCTATCGTCACGGGCAGCCTGGCCGGCCGCGTTAAGTTTGGTGCCATGACGGCCTTCCTGGGCATTTGGCTGCTTGTGGTCTATGCGCCGCTTGCCCACATGGTTTGGGGCGGCGATGGCTCCTTTATCGGTGACATTATCGGCGCACTCGACTTTGCCGGCGGCGACGTGGTGCACATCTCGTCTGGTCTTACGGGCCTGATTCTCTGCTTAATGCTCGGCCGTCGTCGCGGCTTTGGCATGGTGAGCTACCGTCCGCATAACGTTCCGTTCGTCGCCCTGGGCGCTACGCTTCTGTGGTTCGGCTGGTTTGGCTTCAATGCGGGTTCGGAGTTCGCGGCTGATGGCGTTGCGGCGCTCGCCTTGGTGAACACGGTCGTC
>URTD01000005.1 GCA_900550735.1 uncultured Collinsella sp. | reverse complement strand
CTTTTGGTTCATTTTTGCCGATCTATTCAAAAAGATGCAGAAATGTGTGGATGACGGTGCTATACAGTTTTGAACTGAGTCTGCTTGTGGAACTGCTTCAGCTTGTGTTTAAGGTGGGTAGTTTTGATGTGGATGATCTGTTTTTGAACACGATCGGTGGACTGCTTGGTTATCTGGTGTACAAAGGGCTGATTGATCTGTGGAAAAGATACGAAAAGGCAAAGAATAATGTGAATAAGTAAGAAGCAGATTTTAATGCATTTGCGGGTTATATCAGGTAATTACTGAAAATATTTTGAGTGGCAGGGTATCATTATGGCACAGAGAAGACGTAGAAAATACGGATATAAGTTTACAGAGAAGACACAGTCAAAAAAGGGAATTGTAGCTTTTATTCTGGCTGTGCTTTCGATTGCAATTTTTATTTATGTAATTGTAAATTCATTTCATCATGGCGGAAATGGAAGCATGTACCTTGGAAGTGCAGGAGTGTCCTCTATGCTGGTAGCACTGGTCGCTGTGGTACTGGCAGTGATGAGCCTTCGGGAGGAGGAGTCTTTTAAGCTGTTTCCATATATGTCGACTGTGCTGTCGTTTCTTGCAGCCGGTATGTGGATTGCAATTTATGTAATTGGATTTATGATATAATAAAGACTACCGAGCAAAGTGAGTGTAGATAATGATTATGAAGCATAGCTTCATAATATAGTAATAAGGGAGATAAGGATGGGATACAGAGATATTTATAAGGAGTCAAATGAGCTAGTTGAGAAGTTGAGCCATGGCGTTGACGAATTTTTGTACTTGGAGGGTAGGCTCGAGCGGATAGTGCAAAAAGACCGGCACCTCTCGCCCGCACAGGAACGGCACGCCCACAAAGGCCGGGTGCACGCCCGACCATGCGCCGCAGGTAAGCACCGCATCGCCCTTTTCCTCCGCCTCGTTAAAGAGCGCAAAGTCGAAGCTATCCACATCGATCACGTCCACGCCGCCGTCGGCCAAAAGGTCGATGCGCAGGCTGTCCATGGCGTCGTTGCCGTGGCGCAGTACGCGCAGACGCATACCCTCCAAGTCGGCGACCGTAATGCGATTCTTGCGCGTCAACGGGCTCGTGCGCGGCAGGTCGATATAAAACGGCACGTTGACAATGCGGAGCTTTTGACAGGTGTCGCCCCAGCGCGGGGTCGAAAAACTCGACTGCACCACATCGACCTCGCGGCCCAAGCTGCGCATGACTGTCTCGCGCTCGTCGTAGAGGTCGCTTACCGGCACGATCTCAAATCGCAGCGACGGCTCCAGATCGTGGATGCCCGTCCACATCGACAGCGTTTGGCGCCCCGGACACATCATCGACACGCCCAGGCGCACGGCACCGCCATCGCCCGCCGCACGCCGGGCACGGCGCAGCGCGTCCTCGGACTGCCGCATGATCGAGCGCGCATCGTCCACCAGCAGTGCGCCGGCCGGCGTCACCTTGACGCCCGAGTGCGAGCGTTCGAACAGCGTGATGCCGAACTCGGCCTCGAAGCCCGACACCTGCTTGACGAGCGCCGGAGTCGACACGCGCAATTTTGCCGCCGCACGCGAGAAGCTTCCCAGCTCCGCGGCGGCCGATATGGCCTCAAGTCGTCGATCGTACACGTCAATCTCCCGTTTTCGCGCCCGTGGCCGCATGGTGCCACAGGGGGTTGTTTTCGCAGGTCACGCGCTCAATTGAGAATAAACTGCATCGCACAGTGTAAACCTACGGTTAACGCCATTCTAACAAATATGCAATTCACCTGCGCAAATGCAAAGCATACGATAACCTGCGAAAACCACGTGGGTCGGTTAATGGAAACGACCCACAGGGAGGCACAAGAAGGGAAGTTCCTATGAGCAACTGGCTTAAGCTCGAGGGCGATGTCTGCGCCGTGACTGGCGCGCTCGGCGGTATGGGCGTCGAGATTTGCCGCGAGTTCGCCCGCAATGGCGCCAACGTCGTCCTGCTCGATCTGGACGAGGAGAAGGTCAAGGCCGCTGCCGCCGACCTCGCTGCCGAGTTTGACATCCACGCCGAGGGTTACAAGATGAACGCCACCGACGAGGCCGAGGTTCAGGCAGCCGTTGACGCCACCATCGCCGACTTCGGCCGCGTCGACGTTCTCGTCAACACCGCCGGCATCCTGCGCTTCGCAGCTATGGAAGACCTGCCGCTCTCCGACTGGAACGAGGTCATCAACGTCAACCTCACCGGTTACTTCATCACCTCGCAGCGCTTTGGTCGCGAGATGATCAAGGCCGGCCAGGGTCGCCTGGTGCACATCTCGACCGTTGCCAGCCACTCCCCCGAGACGTTCTCGGGCGTGTACAGCTCCACCAAGGCGGGCGTCAACATGATGTCCAAGATGCTCGCCGCCGAGTGGGGCCCCTACGGTGTCCGCTCCAACTGCGTCGAGCCCTGCTTCGTTAAGACTCCGATGTCGGCCAATTTCTACGCCGACCCCGAGGTCGAGAAGAGCCGCAGCCGCCTGATCGCCACGCGTCGCATCGGCGAGGTCAGCGATATCGCCAACGCCGTCATGTTCCTGGCGTCCAAGCGCTCGGACTTTACCACCGGCGACGCCATCAAGGTCGACGGCGGCTTCTCCAACATGATGGGCGACCTCACCGCCAAGCCCGGCGGCCGTCGCGCCTATGCCGACAACTACCTTAAGAACAAGGGTGTCGAGCTTTGGTCCGATGAGTCCGGCGTCGCCAAGCCGACTGACCAGTAAACCAACCTGACAGGGAGGCCCGCGGATACGCCCACTCCTCCCCGCATCGATTAGAAAGAGTCCAATGGCTTCCAGCAACTCCAACAAGGGTCGCGCCGTCGTGCTTTCCGCCGCGTGCGTCACCATGTTCTTCATCAGCTCCATCGCGCTGTATTCCGTCGTGAGCAAGAACCTGCTCGCCGTCTACCCCGAGTGGTCCAGCGCCCTTACTTGGGCTTTCCCGGTCTTTCAGACCATCATGGCCGTGACGGGCATCTTCGCCGGCCGCATCTCCGACAAGATCGGCCCGCGCAACGTCGTGATCGCCGCCGCCGTGTGCTACGGCGTGGGCTGGTTCATGTCCGGCACCGTCACCGAGCCGTGGCAGTTCTACCTGTGGTTCTCGCTCGTCGCCGCTGTCGGCAACGGCTTGGGCTACAACCCGGCGCTCACCACTGGCCAAAAGTGGTTCATCGACAAGAAGGGCCTCGCCTCCGGCATCACCCTGGCCGCTTCGACCGCCGGTCCCGCCGTGCTGTCCCCGGTGCTCGCCTCGCTGCTCATCCCGAGCCTGGGCATCTTTGGCGCCCTTAAGGCGCTCGGCGTCATCTTCTTTGTGACGATCGCCGCCTCCGCCCTGTTCCTGAAGGCCCCCGAGGCCGGTTGGCTGCCCGAGGGCTTCGAGGCCCCCAAGGGCGGCGCGCACGCCGGCACCTTCGGTGACCTCACCCCGGGCGAGATGGTCAAGACCCCGCGCTTCTGGGTCCTCATCGTCACCTTCGCCTTTGCCGCCACCGCGGGCACCCTGCTCGTCGGCAAGGTTGCCTCCATCGCCGCCGTCCAGCTCTTCGCCGACCCCACGAGCGCCGCGGCCGTCGCCCTCGGCGGTGTGGTAGTCTCCGTCAACACCTGCGCCAACCTGGTTGGCCGTCTGTCCTTTGGCCAGATCATCGACAAGCTCGGCGCCTACAAGTCGCTGCTCATCAGCCTTGTCGTCACCATCGTCGCCCTCGTTATCATGTCGATGAGCTTTACGCAGGCCATGTTCTTTGTGGCGCTCGCCCTGCTCGGCTTTAGCTTTGGCGCTCTGCTCGTCATCTACCCGCCGCTCACCGGTGGCGCCTTTGGCACCAGCAACATCGGCGTCAACTACGGCATCATGTTTTTGGGCTACGCCGCTTCCACCTGGATCAGCCAGCCCATCACCGCTGTGCTGTATCACGCCGAGGCCGGCAGCGCCGCCTACCAGCAGTCCTTCTACGGCGCCATTGTGATCGCCGCCATCGCCGTCGTGCTCACCGTCTACATGATGGTCTCCGACAGCAAGAAGAAGTCCGCCTAGTTTTACCGATGCGGCAAAAGGACAGCCCCCTTGCCGCATTCCACCGCCACCAGTATTAAGGAGTCGAAATGTCCGAGCTCAACCCCGTCCGCATTGCCGTTATCGGCGCCGGCGCCATGGGCCGCAACCACATCCGCTTTGTCACCGAGGAGCCCGAGGCCGAGCTCGTCGCCATCGCCGACGCCTTTGAGGGCGCCCGCGCCACGGCCGAGTCCGCCGGCGTGCCGTTTTACACCGACCCCGCCCAGATGATGGACGAGGTCAAGCCCGAGGCCGTCATTATCGCCACCCCCAACGACCTGCACCTGGGCGTTGCCCGCGAGGCTGTAAAACGCAACATCGTGCCGCTGGTCGAAAAGCCGATCTCCAACGACCTTGAGGATGCCCAGGCCTTTGCCGCCGAGGCCGAGACCGCCGGCGTGCCCGTGCTCGTGGGCCAGCACCGTCGCCACAACCCCTTCGTCAACAAGGCCAAGGAGATCATCGAGTCCGGCGAACTGGGCAAGCTCACCGTATCGAGCTTCCACTACATGATCTATAAGAACGACGAGTACTTCGATGTCGAGTGGCGCCGCAAGAAGGGTGCCGGCCCGATCCTGGTCAACCTGGTGCACGACGTCGACCTGCTCCGTTACCTGCTGGGCGAGCCCGTTGCCGTCCAGGGCATGCAGTCCAGCGCCGCCCGCGGTTTTGAGACCGAGGACTCCGCCGTGGTCAACGTCCGTTTTGCCGATGGCGCGCTCGCGAGCATGACCATCTCCGACGCCACCGCCAGCCCCTGGAACTGGGAGGCAACCGCTCGCGAGGATCCGCAGTACCGCCCCTTCGACGCCGACGCCTACTTTATCGGCGGAACCCTAGGCGCCTTGTCGCTGCCCCGCCTGCACCAGTTCTCCTACGACGGCGCCTCCAACTGGCACAAGCCGCTGCAGATGGAGATTCCGGCCGTCGATCCGGCACTGCCGCACAAGATGCAGCTCAAGCACTTTGTGAAGGTCGTTCGTCGCGAGGTCGAGCCCGTCGTGACCCCCGCCGACAACGTTAAGACGCTCACACTTCTCAACGCCATCAAGGAGGCCGCCGAGACCGGCCAGCTCGTCGAGCTGTAATGCCTTAAGAGCGACCGCGGCAGAAACCCCATGCCGAGCCCCTCGGTCCGCCACCAACAATCCCCTCTTCTTTACCCCGCGAGCAGCCTCCTGCCCGCGGGGCTTTTGTGCAGTGGCATGTGACAAAGGGACAATCCCTTTGTCACATCGCGGGTGGTATCCTTGGTAGCTCTGTGCTGCAAACGCACCTTAAACGCAAGGAGTCCCATGGATCTTATCGCCCAGCTCGCCCGCGAGCTCAACCTTAAGGCCGCCAACATCGAGGCGGCTGTCAAGCTCATCGACGAGGGCAACACCATTCCCTTTATCTCGCGCTACCGCAAGGAAGCCACGGGCGGCATGGACGACGTCGCCCTGCGCGCACTCGACGAGCGTCTGTCCTACCTGCGCAATCTTGAGCAGCGTAAAGAGGACGTCATTCTGCTCATCGACGCCCAGGGCAAGCTCACGCCCGAACTCGAACAGCAGATTCGCGAGGCCACGCAGCTCCAGCGTGTCGAGGACCTCTACAAGCCCTACCGCAAAAAGCGCATGACCCGCGCGCAGAAGGCCCGCGAGGCGGGCTTGGAGCCGCTCGCCAACATGATCATCATGCAGGCCTCGGCCAAGGGCAGCGCACTCGACGCCGCCGCGGCATACGTCAACGAGGAGGCTGGCTTCGACACGCCCGAGAAGGCGCTCGCCGGCGCCGCCGACATCGTGGCCGAAACGGTGGCCGAGGACCCCGAGAACGTCGCCGACCTGCGCGCCTTTACGCAAAACACCGCCGACATCGTCGTCGAGGCCACCGACCCCGCCGAGAAGACCCCCTACGAGCCCTACTACAACTATGATGAGCCGCTGCGCCGTATACCCAACCACCGCGTGCTGGCTATCGACCGCGGCGAGCGCGAGGGCAAGCTTCGCGTGCGCGTGAACGTCGACGGCGCTGCTGCCACAGCGCGCCTCGGCAGCCGTTGGCCCCGACGCCAGGGCGTGTTTGCTCCCATCTTCGATGCCGCCATCGCCGACGGTTATAAGCGCCTCATGGCCCCCTCGCTGGAGCGCGAGGCCCGCGCCAAACTCACCGTCCGTGCGCAAACCGAGGCCATCAACGTCTTTGCCAAGAATCTCGAGGTCCTGCTCTCGGCACGCCCCGTGCGCGGCGCCCGCGTGCTCGCGCTCGATCCGGGCTACCGCACCGGCTGCAAGATCGCCGTCATGGACGAGACCGGCAAGCTACTCGACCACGGCGTGGTCTACCCCACCAAGCCGCGCCACGACGTCGCCGGCACCAAGCGCGAGCTCGCCCGCCTCGTCAAGAAGGACGGCGTCAACACCATCGTCATCGGCAACGGCACCGCCAGCCGCGAGACCGAGGAAGTCGTCTCGGAGTTCATCGCCGAGCAGGCACCTGGGCTGCGATACACCATCGTCAACGAGGCCGGCGCATCGGTGTACTCCGCTTCCGAGCTTGCCAGCCAGGAATATCCCGACCTGGACGTCACCGTGCGCGGCGCCATGAGCCTGGGCCGCCGTCTGCAAGACCCGCTGGCAGAGCTCGTCAAGATTCCGCCCCAGTCCATCGGCGTGGGCCAATACCAGCACGACCTTGACCAGGCCGAGCTCTCGCGCACCCTGGGCCACGTGGTGGAGGACGTCGTCAACCGCGTGGGCGTCGACGTAAACACCGCGAGCGCAAGCCTGCTGGGATACGTATCGGGCATTACGCCGAGCGTAGCCAAGAACATCGTGGCCTACCGCGAGGAAAACGGCGCCTTCACCGATCGCCGCCAGCTCAAGAAGGTCCCCAAACTGGGGCCCAAGGCATACCTCAACGCCGCGGGCTTCCTGCGCATCAGCGGCGGTAAGAACCCGCTCGACGCGACGAGCGTCCACCCCGAAAGCTACGAGGTGGCCACGGCCGTCCTGGAGCGCGCCGGCGTTGCCGCCAGCGAACTCAGCCGTGGCGGCGTACCCGATATCGAGCGCCGCCTGGGCAGCATCTCGGCGCTGGCAAGCGACCTGGACTGCGGCACCCTCACGCTCATCGACATCGTTAACGAACTCAAAAAGCCCGGCCGCGACCCGCGCGACGACGCGCCCGAGGTAGTCTTTAGCCGCTCGGCGCTTTCCATCGACGACCTAGAGCCCGGCATGGAACTCAAGGGCACGGTGCGCAACGTTGTGGACTTTGGCGCCTTCGTCGACGTGGGCGTGCACCAGGACGGCCTCGTGCATATCTCCAAGCTCGCCAACCGCTTCGTCAAGCACCCGAGCGACGTGGTGCGCGTCGGCGACACGGTAAAGGTGTGGGTGGAAAAGGTCGATCGCGACCGCAAGAAGATCTCGCTCACCATGGTGCAGGGGAAGTAAACCGCCAAAGCAAGGGTACCCCCTGTAGCGATGTGCAAAATCGCGAGTATTCTGCAATTTCTGCCGCTCCGAACGCCCCTCAGAGGCAATATAGTCAAAAACAGCCCCCGTTTTAGCATCATCAGAGCCAAAACGGGGACTATTCCGTGCTTCAGCTAGCTGGTAAAAGCCTTTACCTTGCTGAATACTCTCAATTTTGCACGGCGCAGGCGGGGGTACCTTTGTCCACGGCAGAATATGGAAGCCAATCACCAACCTACTGGCAAGTTCGTGTCGGCAGCCCCGGCCTTTCCTTTGCCTAGCGCGACCCTCGCGAAGCACGTGAGCGATAGGGAAAGGAAAGGCCGGGGCGAACAACCCGCGGCGCAGCCAGTGTTCGCGTTACGGCAGAATATGGAAGCCCAAAGCGGCGATATCCTTGGCAAAGCCACGGACGGTGTCGAGCGAGACCTCGTACGGATCACGGCCGATGTTCTTGCGCTTGGCCAGGATGCTGTTGGGCACCGTGATGATCTGGCAACCGCAGGCTTCGGCTTGGTAGATGTTGATGAGCTCGCGCGTGGACGCCCACAGGACTTCGCAATTGGGCTTGGCGGCGGCCTTCTTGACCGATTCCGTCACAAACGGAATGGGGTCGACGCCGGTATCGGCAATGCGGCCGGCAAAGAGCGAGATGATGGACGGCGTCTCGGCGTCAACGGCCTCGACCATCTCGTCGACCTGCGTAGGCGTAAAGATGGTAGTGACGTTGACCTTGATGCCGTCGGCCGAAAGCTTGCGGACCAGCTCGGCGGTGGACTCGCCCTTGGTAGTCACGCACGGAATCTTGACGTAGACGTTCTCGGCCCAGGTGACGATCTCGCGCGCCTCGACCTCCATGGTCTCGACGTCGTCGGCAAAGACCTCAAACGACACGGACACATCGGTGATGTGGGCCAGGACCTCCTTGGCAAACGCGCGGTAATCCGTCACGCCGCCCTTCTTCATAAGGGACGGGTTGGTCGTGAAACCCTGAACGTTGCCGTTCTCGTACATGTCGAGCATGCCCTCGAGGTTTGCACCGTCAGCGAACACCTTGATTGCCATCTGCCTGATTCCTTTCGTCTGCATATGGACGTTGAACTGCTAAACACTCTACCTATGTTTATCAAGGCGTGAGCTGCGGGTTTTTATCTTCTCGGTGAACGGTATAAACGCTTTAGCGTTTTTGAGCACACCCTCCAGCGACAAAACGATTTTGCAGGGCGGGCTGATTTGAGCCGCCCGCCGCGGGTGAACGGTAATTGGGGGTTCCCGCTAGATCAACCCAAAGTGGCGCATCGCTGTGACGGTGCCGTCGTGCGCGACATCGTCGGTCACGTAGTCGGCGACCGCCTTGACCTCGGGCACGGCGTTGCCCATGGCCACGGCCGTCTCGACGGCGACGAGCATGCCCAGGTCGTTGCCCGAATCGCCAAAGCCAAAGGTGCGTGCGTTGCCAGCGCGGCCCAGATACTCCAGCGCTCACGTCACACCCACGCCCTTGTCGATGCCTTTGGGGCTCAGCTCGCGGTTTGCTTGCTGGGCTCGCTTGGAAGATCGGCGGTAAACGCGTCTCCCAGTCAATCCGGCACCGCCGAGGCAAACCCCACACGCGCCCCCAACGCAAAGGTCCGGCGGGACGCACCTAGCATCCCGCCGGACCGCCACTCGTCCAGGAGGCCGCCGCGACGAGCCCCTAGATCTTCGCAAGCTCCTCGGAGATGACGCGGCAGACGTCCTCAGCCTGAGGCATCACGCCGTACATCTCGAAGAAGCCGTGGTCGCAGCCGCGATAGCGAATCGCGGTGACGTCAACGCCCGCATCCTGCAGCCTCTTCGCAAACAGCTCGTCCTGATAGCGCAGGTAGTCATACTCGGAAGAGATGATGACCGTGCGGGGGAACGCGCTCACGTCCTCCGCGAACAGAGCAGACACCCTCGGGTCGAGCATCTCCTCCGCATTGCCGTTGGTATACATCAACGGCAGGTCGTCGTTGGCATTGCGGATGCGATCCACCCTGCTCAGAGCCTCGGCCCTCTGGTCGTTCACGATCTCATAGAGGTCATAGGACCATTCCTCCGGAACGGGGCCGCCGTCGACGAGCGGATACAGCTCGGCCACGAGCTTAATCCTGTCCGCATGGGACCCGTCGAGGACGACGGCGTTGGTCAGGCTTCCGCCCGCGGAGTCGCCAGCCACGGCGACCCGCGTCGCGTCAACACCCAGCTCATCCGCATGCTCGACAAGCCAGCCGAGCGTCTTCACGCAGTCCTCGACGCCACCGGGAAACATCGTTTCGGGAGACAGGCGGTACTCCGGGTAGACCGCGACACAGCCCGTTCGCTCCGCGATGTCGCGCAGGCAGTTCTCGTACTGGCCGATGTTGCCCACCATAAAGCCGCCGCCATGGATGAACACGAGCGCAGCAGAACCGCTCTCGTGGCTCTCGGGCGTGAAGACGTGCAGGGGAATGCCCCTGTCGCCAAAATTCATGACGACGGTCTTCTTGGCAACGCCCACGCCCCTCACAACATGGGTCTCCTTGTTGGGCGCGGAGCGCCACGCGATCACGTCCACCGGCCCCGCCGGCGCCGGGCCGGCGGCGAGCTTCGCATGGGCGCGCGCGTAGACGCGCGGATCGAGCACGTGCTCGCGCTCGTCTCCCGGCACAGGCTTCAGTAGGAGCTTCAGCCCGTTGGGCTCGACGACCTCCCTAGCTCCACGCTCAAGCACTTCAAGCTCGGAAGTGGGGTACTTCCTCTCCTCGGCGCCCATGGCTAGCCAATCTTCAGCTCGTCAAGCTTAGCGTCAAGCTTGGCCATCTCATCGGCGGAAAGCTCCCACTCGAACGTCTCGCAGTTCTGAATCGCGTGGGCGTCCGTGCGCACGCCAACGAGCGCGGTGCCCACGTACTCCTTCTGGGTGCTCCAGTTCACGGCAACCTGTGCCACGGGCTTGTCGTGAGCCTCGGCGATCTCGTCCATGACCTTGAGCAGCTCCTGGACGCGAGAGAACTTGGGCTCCTGGAAGTAGTCGTAGAAGCCGGCACGGACGTCGCCCTCCTCGAACTTCGGCAGCTCGCGGAACTTGCCCGACAGGATGCCCGCGCCAAGGGAGCCATAGGTGAAGGAGTCGATGCCACGCTCGTAGCCCCACTTGATGAGGTCCTCGGAGGAGCGGTCGACCATGGAGTAGGGCGGCTGCTGGACGTCGACCTGAGCGACCTTCTCGCACTCCTCGATCATCTCGGTCGTGAAGTTGGAGACGCCGATGTGGCGAATCTTGCCCTGCTCCTTGAGGAGCTGGAGGGCGCACATCGTCTCGGAGAACGGGGTCTTGGCGTCGGGCCAGTGCACGAAGTAGAAGTCGATGTAGTCGGTGCGGAGGTTGCGCAGCGAGCTCTCGACCTCCCTCATGATGTTCCTGAACGAAGAGTCGCGGTCATAGCCGGCGGCGCTGGTGATCAGGCCAACCTTGGTCGAGAGCAGGTAGCTCTCTCTGTCGACGCCCCTGAGCGCGTTGCCGACGACCTTCTCGGACGTGCCGTTGCCATAGCACGGCGCGGTGTCGATGAGGTTGACGCCGTGATCGAGCATGGTGCGGATGGCGGACATGCTGGCGGCGTCATCGTTCTCACCAAAGGAGTCGCCGCCGATCGCCCAGGTGCCCACAGCGAGCTGGGAGACGTCGACATCGGAGTTCTTGAGGTGCGTGTAGCGCATATTCTCTCCTTCTAATGGGGCGGCACGCGTCGAATGTCCTCGATCGCGTGCCGCCGGGAATTGCCTTGAACAGGCTTCGGATGATCCGGAAACCGCCTTACACGATGCCCACGAGGCCGAGGACGAGCGCCAGAACCATGATGCCGACCAGGATGATGTTGACGTTCACGTTCTTCTTGCGCAGGAGCCAGAGGACGACGAGCGTAAGCCCCAGGGGCACGATGCCCTTGAATATCGAGTCGAGGTAGGTCTGGATCATGACGGGGTCAGAGTCCTGAACCGGAATGGACAGGATCGTGTTGAATTGGACGTTCGCCGCAGTCATGGCACCGATCATCACGAGGCCAACCGTGGAGGTCGCCTTGGTGATGAGCTTCATGAGACCACCCTCGTACATCTCGGAGATGAAGTTGGTGCCCATACTGAAGCCGAGGTAGGTCATGAAGTATCGGCAGAGGATCGACGGGATGTTGTAGATCAGCAGGAACATGATCGCGCCGAGGGGCGAGCCGCTCATGGCGAGGTTGATGCCAATGCCGGCGGCGATGACACGCAGGACGCCCCAGAAGATTGCGTCACCGATACCGGACATCGGGCCCATCAGGGAAACCTTGATGCCGTCGATGGACTCGGTGTCGAAGTCTTCGTGCTGCGAGTTCTCCCTCTCCATGGAGGCGACGAGGCCCATGGCGAACGTGCCGACGTTCTGGGTAATGTTGTACCAAGTCGTGTGACGCTTCATGGCTTCGGCACGGGCCTCAGGGTCATCGGCGTAGTAGCGGTTAAGCGCGGGCTGGACGGAGTACAGCCAGCCGTCGGCGCCAGCCTTGACGGAACCGCCAGCGCAGGAGGCGAACACGGAGAAGGAGCGCAGGAAAATGCTGTTGAGCATCTTCTTGTCTTCAGGGCTCACATTCTTGGTCAGGTTGCTCATGCGAAGAAATCCTCCTCGTCGCTGGTTACAGAGTCGCTGGAAACGGCCTGGGTAGCCAAGCCCTTCTTGGTGAGATCGAAAATCTCCTTGTCGCGGAGGGCGGAGGCAACCGCGATGATGACGCCGAGAACCGCGATGGCGATCATCGGGAGGCCGAGGTACTGGTAGAGCGTGAAGCCCAGGAAGAAGTAGATGCTGAGCTCGGTGCTCCACAGCATCTGGAGCAGGAGCGCCATACCAACGGCGGGCAGGAGGGCGCCCACGGCGTTGAGGCCGCTCATGACATTGGCCGGAATCTGGTTGACGATGGCGGCAACGGGCTCAGCGCCAAGGTAAACGCCGAGGAAGGCGATGAGGCCAAAGGCGGCGTACTTAACGAACCAGAGAACGAAGTGCTGAAGCGCGAGGCCCTTCTCGTTGCCCTCGGCGGCCATCTTGTCAAAGGTGGCGGCGAAGAACGCGAGGAACACGTTGTTCATGAAGATCGAGAGGAACGCGGTGACGACGCCAACGGGAACGGCCAGCGTGATGGCGGCGCCTTGGTCGATGCCGGCACCAACGGTGAAGGCGACGGCGAGGGCGGTCGCGGTAACGGGCTCGGCGGAGATGGCGCCACCGATGTTAACCGCGCCCATGAAGATCGCCTCGAGAGAGGCACCGATGATGACACCGGTCTTGACGTCGCCCATCAGGAGGCCCGCAACGAGACCTACCACGAGAGGACGCTCGATCATGCACTGACCGAGAACCCAGTTGCCGCCGTAGCAAATCAGCACGGTCAACCAGGCCATTATTGCTAACCCAATCATCTGACTTCCTTTCTTTCATTTCATTTGGCCGCTTGGCCAAATCCCCTTATTTCCCCGCCGCCTCAATCAGACTCTTGAGAGGAGTCTTGGGATTGGACGGGATAAGCTGATGGAAAACCGGAATACCCTGCTCGCAAAGCTCCTTCGCGGCCTCGAGCTCATCCGGGTTGAGCATGATCGTGGAGTTGAGGGCGACCTTGCTATCCGGATCGGACTTGTCGAAGCGGCCGACATTGGCAACGTTCACGCCCTCGATCTTGCCCGGTGCGCCTTTAACGAGCTCAAGCACGTCACGCACGCAGTTGGTGAGCGCGAAGATGCGCATGGAGTCCGCACGCGGATCGTTCGCGATGCGGCAAGCATCCGGAACATCCTTGACGAGGAGCTTCTGGCCCGCCGGCGTACCCATGGAAAGCGTCATGCGAAGGGCATCGCTCTCCACGGCGTGCTTGTTGGCGACGATGATCCTGGTGGTGTTGAGCTCCTTGGTCCACACCAGGGCGACCTGTCCGTGAATCAGACGGTCATCGACTCGAACCTGAACAATCATTGTTTCCTCTCTCCCTGCTTGTTAGTGCTCTCTAATCGAAGAAGTCTCCGTCGGACCCCTCATTGTCCGCGGCCTTGCTCGGAGGCTCGACGACCTGCATCGTCGCCCTCGCCAACTCGACGCTCTGCTTGATCGAATCTGCCGTGACCGGCTCGGCGCCGAGGAGCGTCTCGATCACGAGGCCGAGGTTCATACCGGTGACGTGGACGATCCCGCGCTTCTCCGGCTCCATGAGGACGACCTTCTGGAAGACGGAGCCACCGTAGATGTCGGTGAAGATGACGGCCTCGTCCTCAGGGTCCACCGAGTCAATAAAGGCCTGGATGCGAGGGGTGAAATCGGAGTCGTCCACGTAGCAGTCAACTGCTTCCACCATGTCCGCCATGCCGGTCAGGATCTCGATCGAGCTCCTGATTCCGCTTGCGAGGTGGCCGTGCGACGCGACAAGAACTTTCTTCATCGAGTCTCTCCTAGAGCGAATAGTGGTTAGGGTTCAGAAGCTGGATCTTGCTGGCGACGAACGCGCGCATGTCAGGGGCGGCGTCCATCAGGAGGCCAACGCCGTTGCCGTCGTTCTTGCCGGAGTTGATGTCTTTCTCGAAGGCGCGGTACATGGAGCGGAAGTACTCCGTGGCGATGTTGAACTTGCTCATGCCGAGGTTCACGGCCTCCTGGAGCTGCTCGTCGGGGATGTCGGAGCATCCGTGCATGACGAGGGGGACGCTGACGGCCTCCCTGCAGGCCTTGATGCGCTCCATGTCGAGGTTCGGGACCTTGACGTAGGGGCCGTGGGCGTTGCCAACGGCGATAGCGAGCGAACCGCAGCCGGTGCCCTCGACGAACTCCTCGGCGAGGTTCGGGTCGGTATAGTGGTCGCTGTTCACGAAGTCGTTGGCGTCGGAACCGTTGCCGACGTGGCCGAGCTCGGCCTCGATGTCAACGTCGAAGATCTTGGCGACCTGGACGACGTCCTTCGTGAGCTGGAAGTTCTCCTCATAGGGAAGCGAGGAGCCGTCGACCATGACGGAGGGGAAACCGGCCTTGACGCCCTTGACGGCGATCTCGTAACCAGCGGAGTGATCCTGGTGGACGGCGACGGGCACGCTCGCGCGCTCGGCGTAATAGCGGGCGGCGAAGGCGATGATGTCGAGGGCACAGTGGTCCTCGAAGCCGGGCCAGTACTGGATGATGATAGGCATGTGCTCATCCTCGGCGGCCTGGATCGCATAACGGATGGTCTCCGTGTTGATGACGTTGATCGCGGGCACGCCATAGTGGTGCTCGGTCGCATGTTGAAGAAGCTCGTTGACCTTGATGAGAGACATCTTTGTCTTCCTTTCACTTGGATAACCATTGGATTGGACAGTTCTCAGCTCGTCAGCTGGTTGAACACGAAGAGAAGCGCAAGGCAGGCAGGCGCTTGCAAAACGCGGTGGAGCCTATGCGGCCGACTGGCCCTCAGGCTGTGGCGCTGCGCTTCGACGCCACAGTACGTACGCCACAAGAGCAACGACCGCAGCAATCGTTGAAGCGAGGGCGAAGGCCAGAAAACCCGCGTGCGTGCCGAGCGCGTCGCACGCCCAACCGCCAAACAGGTTCGCAACCACGACGGACAGACCGCTCTGAACCATCGCGAAGGCGCTCTGACCTCGAGCGCGACAATCCTCGTAAGTGTGGTTGGCAATGTAGGTAACGCAGGAGTAGTAGACGGTCATGTAACTCACGCTCTGCAGCAGCTGGCCGCAGATCATGACCGGGACGATGCCGGTGCCCACGAGCACGAGCCTGAGCGCCGCCATGAAGCAGGAAAAGATCAGGAGGTTCATCTCGCCGAAGCGCCTGACCAGCTTGGAGGAAACGAGCAGGATGGGGATCTCGCTCGCAGCGGAGACCGCACTCAGGACGCCCACGAGGTTCTGACCCTCGCCAAGCTCGACCGCGTAGCGGCCCAAGAACGCCCCGATGAAGCCAATCGCGGCCGAACTGATGAAGGCGAAGACCAAGACGAAGGCGATCTCATTGCTGGTGAACAGCGAGAGGAGGCCCTTTCCGTGGGAGACCTTGGGATCGTCCGCGGCATTGGCGCGAATTCCCGCCTCGGGGAGGCGCCACATGTGAGCCGCGAAGACCACCAGCGCGGCAGAGACCACCGCGAACTGGATTTGAGGAGCCATGTCGAGCAGCCGACCGACGATCAGGACGACGATGGCGTAGCCGATGGTGCCACCCATACGTATGCGAGAAAAGTCCAGGCCAGAGCGATCCGCGAGCTCGATGACGAGGGAGTCGCTCAGGGGCAGGAGCCCCGAGAAAAACGCCGAGAACGCAAAGGTTACGAGAAGGACCGGGACGAACGTCGACGCCAGGTAATACAGCGGAGCGAGTACCGCCGCCGCAAGGCAGAGGATCACGATGACCGCGCGGCGGCGCCCGAGCTTGTCGGCGATCGTCGACCAGAGCGGCTGGATGGCGAGCGCACACACCGGGGTCGCCGCGAGGAGGATGCCGGTCTGGGCTGCACTGAGGCCGAGGCTCGTGTAGTGAGCGGAGAGGAACGGCGAGTACACGCCCGCGCAGACCCAGTAGAGGACGTTCGCGAAGAACAGCGAAGTCATGCTTGCGTTTGTCCTGGCGTTGTGCATCGTGCTTCTCCCTTCTTGCTCGCCGGGTGCCTGTCTGGGCTTCGAAGTGATTCGCCATCTAGCGTGAAACGAAGTTGTGAGGCGTTGGAACAATGTTCTGTTGTTTCATCGTTTTCGTGCCGTTGTTTCACGGCTCATAGGATTGCAGCTCAAGATGAGATTGCGCCGGGAAGCACCGATTTACCGCGAACGGTAGGAAATCAGCGGTGAAACGCTATTTCACCGCTTATGAAACATTTTGCTTTATTTTCACCTCTCTTGACCTAAGATACAAAGCAAACTAGGGCCAAGGAGTAACCATGGATAAGACAGGGGATGTGCTCAGCCACATCTGCGCAGTCATGAGCAGCCTATCCCCCTCGGAGAAGGCAATCGCAACGTATGTGCTCGACCACCCGTCGGACGTCGCAACGATGACCGTCCGCGAACTCGCCGCAGAAACCGGTACGTCACCGGCGTCTGTTTCGAGGTTCGCAAGGACGCTTGACTACCGAACCTATTCGGACATGCGTCTGGCGCTCGGCATATCCATCAGCAGGGCCTCCGGCGAGGAAAAGGCCACGGGCGGCAAGGTTACTCTGGACGACGTCGAGGGCTCCATTAAGTACGTCCTGTCTCACAAGGTCAAGGAGCTCTCCCAAACCGCCTCGCTCATTGACTCCGATGACTTTTCGGCAGTCGTCAATCTGCTCCACAACGCCAACCTCGTCCTGATTGCGGGCGTCGGCAACTCGATTAGCATGGGCGTAAACGCGGCGTTCAAGCTCTCACAGGTTGGAGTCAGGGCGTTTTGCCCCAGTACCACCGATGCCATGGTCTCCGCCGCAACCAGCCTCAAGGAGAATGACATCCTGCTCGTCATTTCGACGTCCGGATACTCGAAGCGCCTCGTCAACATATTCGACTCTGCCGAGGATTCGAACACCCCCATCATCATGATCACAGACAACCCAGATACGCCGCTCGCGAAGCGTGCCACGTATATCATCCGAGCCATCTCGCGAGATCAGGCCATCACCGGAACCGAGGTCGCCTTCTCGCACAGCTCGATCAACTTCGTCATCGAGCTGCTGTTCCTCTTCCTGACCTCTTGCTGGGATGACCCGGTAGAGTTTAACAGGATCATCTCGAAGAATCTCTTGGGAGACAGGCAATACAGCTAGGACGACGCACACCGGCGCACCGACGCCCAGACCGAAACGGGAGGACCCCTTGATAAAGCTCATCCTCGCAGACATGGACGGGACCCTGCTGCCGTTTGGCTCAAGGGTCGTATCGGAGCGCACGCACAGCGCGATTCTTTCGGCGCTTGATGCGGACATCGCGTTCGGCCCCGCAAGCGGCCGCGACTACGCCGACCTGGCCGATGCCTTTGACGGCGACGCGCGCTGTTTCTCGACCGGCATCATGGCCAACGGAAAGAAGGTCTTCTCCAGCGGCGAACTCGTGTTCAAAAAGACGCTCTCGACGGAGGCCCTCGTCAAGCTCGATAGCGCCGTACGCCCCTACGCGGGGACGTCACTCTGGCTAGTCGCCGATGTCGATGAGACAGGCAAACGCTGCGAGCAGTTCCTCTGCGCCGTCGAGCCTGGCGACGAATTCGCCCTGGAAATCGTTAAGGACTCCGGAAGAGACATGGCGCTCGGAGACGTGCCCACGAACCGTGACGTCATCACCGCCGGCATCTTCGTCAACGTCAGCTCCGCCCCGACGGAAGTCGTTCGGAGTCGATGCAAGGAAGCCTGCCCAGAGCTTGATTTCCCCTCGCCCGTCCCATTCTTCCTCGATGTTGTTCCGGCTGGCTGGAGCAAGGTAAACGGACTCGACGCGCTTCTCGGCAGCCTTGGGGTCACGCTGGACGAGGTCGCTTTTATCGGAGACTCGGAAAACGACGTGACGCTCCTCGAAAAGGTGCCGAACTCCTACGCAGTCGCGGGCGCGATGCCAGAGGCGAAGGCCGCGGCCCATCACCTGATCGGGGACGCAGCCGAGGACTCCGTCGCGAAGCTCATCGAACAGATTGTCCAGCAGCGAGGCTAGGGTTCCGCCAGCGTGGCATGCGCCGCGTGCCTCGTCATCCGTTCGTGGCGCGCTACCTCGTGACGATCCAGAGCGTGGCCATCGTCGCGACGCCGATGCCTACGATGAGCGCGGCCCACAGGACGCGGACCACGAGGTTCATATCGCCCGCCACCACCATGTCGTTCGCGTGCCAGAACCAGCTCTCGTTTCCCTTGCGCATGATGCTCTCCCCTAGCCTCGATTACGCCATCTATGGCCGAGCAATCGCAGGTCACGTGCCATGGATTTGCCCTACGCCCAGCTTTCAGTTCCGTAAGGCGGCGGGAGCCTGTGCGAGGCCCCGAGTCCTGAGGCTGTTGCAATGAAAATGGGAATCAAGGAGCACGCATCAATCATATGGGTTCCTTTCGAGGATAAGGGCAAACGAAGCATCCATCATATAATGGAGCGACGCAACCAGAGAGGTCACCCATGGAATTTTATGCAAGCTGCCCCGAGGGCTTTGAGTCCGCACTCGCCGACGAGCTTAAACGGCTCGGACTTTCGCATGTCCGCCGCCTGAAGGGCCGCGCTACGTTTGAGGGCGAGCTCGAAGAAGGCTACCGCGCCTGTCTGTGGTCGCGCCTGGCGAGCCGCGTGTTCGTGGTGCTTGGGCGCTTTGAGGCACAGGATGCCGATGAGTTGTACGACGGCGTTTACGACATCGCCTGGGAGAGCATCGTCCGCCCCGGCGCCACCATCGCCATCACCGCCCGCGGCGTGACCGAGCAGCTGCGCAACACGCGCTTCTCGGCTTTGCGCGCCAAGGACGCGCTGTGCGACCGCCTGGCCGAGGCCACGGGTCGCCGCGCCGACGTCGATGCCGCCGATCCCGACGTTCACCTGCTGCTTTCGCTGCGCCAACGTCGCGCGAGCATCAGCCTAGACCTTTCAGGCGACCCGCTGTTCAAGCGTCTGCCGCCCGCGGCGACCCGCGCTGGCGAGGGCACGCACGTGCTACGCCCCGACTACGCCGCCCTGGTGTTGGCGCAGGTCGGCTGGACCGCGCTGTGCGAGCGCGAGCTGACGGCCGACGACTACGAGAACGAGGCTCTACCCACGTTGATCGACGCCTCGTGCGCCGGCGGCGGCCCAGACCACCGGCGGCGGCCTGCTGCTGGAAGCCGTGAATATCCTGACCGACCGCGCTCCGGGCGCCGCCCGCGAGCGCTGGGGCTTTGAGGGCTGGCAGCTGCATGATGCCGACCTGTGGGAGCGGCTGCGGGCCGAGGCGCGCGAGCGCGAGGCGGCAGCGCGCGAGCGCCAGGCGCGCATCGTGGCCGTAGACATCGACCCCGCCGCCCGCAAGACTGCCGAGCGCATGGTCAAGTGCGCCGGCCACAAGCGTTTTGTCGATTTTTGCGCCGCCAAGTCCGCCACCGTACTGGACCACGCGGGCGCCGTCGCCGGTGCCGCCGTGGTCGCGGATACGACCGAAACCCCGCTTTCGCTCATGCACGACGCCATGACGCTGGTCGGCGAGCTGCGCCGCGCGCCCGAATTCGCTTCGGCACCGGTCGCCGCGCTCACCCGCGACGGATTGCTGGCCCGTGCGCTCCATGCCGAGCCCGCACGCTCCATCGCCGTCATGCCCAATAACGAGGAGGCGGCCGTCGAAGTCTGGCCTTCGCTCGACCACGCCGCCGCGGCATTCGAAGCTGCGACCAGCGCAGATGCCGAGGAGAAGACCGCAGATGCCCAAGACGAAACCGCCAACGCCCCCATGCCCGAGCCCGCCGCCACGCTCGACCTAGGCGACGGCAAGCCGCTGCCCGTGCTCATCCCCGAGTCGGAGCAGTTCGCCAACCGCCTGCGCAAGAACGCCCGCCTGCGTCGCAAGTGGGCGAAGCGCGAGGGAGTGAGCTGCTACCGCGTCTACGATGCCGACCTACCCGACTACTCCGCCGCCATCGACCTGTACGAGGGATGCCCGCAGACGCCGGGCCGCTGGCTCGTCATCGCCGAATATGCCGCGCCCAAGACCATCGACCCCGCGCTGGCCCAGGCCCGCATGCTCGACATCTTGGCCATCGCGCCGCGCATCCTAGATGTTCCAGCCGAGCACGTGCACGCCAAGGCCCGCATGCGTTCGCGCGGCGGCTCGCAGTACGGCAAGCAGGGCGCTGGCAAGGGTGGCTCGGGCGAGCGCGCCAACATCGCGCGCCGTCACCTCCCGCTCATCGAAGAGGGCGGCCTTACCTTTGCCGTCAACTTTGACGACTACCTGGATGTGGGCATCTTCCTGGACCACCGCGTCACTCGCAACCTGGTGCGTGAGCATGCCAAGCAGGCGCGCCGCTTCCTCAACCTGTTCGCCTACACCGGTACCGCCACCTGCTATGCGGCAGACGGCGGCGTCGAGGAGACCGTGACGGTCGACCTTTCCAACACCTACCTGGACTGGGCCGAGCGCAACATGCGCCAGAACGGCTTTGTGGGTCCGCAGCATCACTTTGTGCGCGACGACGTGCTCGCCTGGATTCGCGACCAGCGCCAGACGCGCAACCGCTGGGACCTGATCTTTGTCGACCCGCCCACGTTTTCGAACTCGTCCAAGATGGGCCGACGCACCTGGGATGTCCAGCGCGACCATGTTGAGCTTTTGGCCGGTGTATCGCGCCTGCTCGCACAGGGCGGACATGCCATCTTTAGCTGCAACCTGCGCGGCTTCCGCCCCGAGGCACGCAAGCTCGCACGCGCGGGCGTGGTGCTACAGGACATAACGGCGCAGACCATCCCCGAGGACTTCGCGCGCAACCAGAAGGTGCACCACTGCTACATCGTGCGCCGCCTGCCCATCGAGGACGCCATGGCAGAGGTCGGCTTTAGCGCCGAGGAGATTGCGGAGCGAACCGAGGAGCTGCGCAACCCTGAGGCGCGCAAGCCTCACGCGGCAGTGCCTGGCCATGTGCACGCCGGCGACGGCAAGCCGCACGTCACCGGCAGCCCCCCCCCCGCCGGTAAGACCAAAAAGAAGAAGTTCTACGCCAGCAAGCCCAAGGGCAAATAACAAAGTTGCGGTGGAATAGTTCCTAAAAAGCCTGGTAAAGGCCCAAACAGGAACTATTTCACCGCAACTCATATTGGGATGGTGGTTGGCGATCTACCCTTGGGTGACCAGTCGGTAGCCGATACCCACGTGCGTCTGGATATAGCGCGGATGCGCGGGGTCGGACTCGATCTTCTTACGCAGCGTGCCCATAAAGACACGCAGGCTCGCCAGATCGCTCTTAGTTGCCGTGCCCCAAATCTCGTGCAGGATAAACTGGTGCGTCAGCACCTTGTCGGCGTTATGGGCCAACAGGCACAGCAACTTGTACTCGATCGGCGTCAGGTGCAACTCCTCGCCATCCATCGTGGCGATGCCGGCATCAAAATCGATATGCAGCTCACCGGTATCGAACGAGCCCTCGGACGCACCCATGCCAATCTGCGCATACGCGCGAGCAGCTCCTCGACCGAAAACGGCTTGGTCAGATAGTCGTCGGCGCCGGCATCGAGCGCGCGAATCTTGTCCGCGTCCTCGCTGCGCGCCGAGACCACGATGATCGGCATGCTCGACCATGCGCGCACCGATTCCACCACCTTGACGCCGTCCATATCGGGCAGGCCCAGATCGAGCAGCACAATGCTCGGTGCCTGCGATGAGGCGGCGGCGATGGCGGCATGGGCGGTCTCCACAGCCATATGGCGCAAGCCGTGCGCCTCGAGCGCGGCAACAATGAGGTTGCGGACGGCGGGGTCGTCCTCAACGACCAAGATGAGCGGTTTTACGGCAGGGTTCGGCACGGCGCTACTCCTTATCAAACGAAACGTCGGCGGCGGGAAGCTCAATCGTAAAGACCGAGCCGTGCGGATCCGCCGCGGCAACCTCTATGCTACCGCCATGTGCCAGCGCAATGGAGCGGCAGAGCGAAAGCCCCAGGCCCACGCTGCGGTGGCTGTCGGCAAGACCGTGGTTGGCGGTGTAGAACGACTCAAAGATGCGCTCGCGATCCTCGGGCGCAATGCCCGGGCCATCATCGGCAACCGAGCACGTCACGCGCCCGCCGTCGACATCAATCGAAATAACAATATGCGAGCCTGCGGGCGTATAGGTGATGGCGTTATTCACCAGGTTCACCACCAGCTGCACCATCAGACGCGCATCGACATTGACCAGCGCCGGCTCATCGCACGCCACCACTTTAAGGTCGTGCTCGCGCACGGCCGGGTTCACATGGCGCAGCGCCTCCTCGACGATATCGTCCATGAGCTCGAGCGTCGTTGACAGATGCATGCCGCCGCCTTCGAGTTTGGTGATGGCGAGCAGGTTCTCGACGGTGGCGTTGAGCCATTGCGCATCAGAGCGAATGGACAGGAGCATGCCGCGGCGCGTCTGGGCATCGAGCACCGCGGTGCCGGTCGAGCCCTGATCGAGCAGAACGTCGGCGTTACCCGAGATACTGGTGAGCGGCGTGCGCAGATCATGCGAGATGGAGCGCAGCAGGTTGGCGCGCAGCTGCTCGTTCTTGGCGAGCACCGCCGCCTCCTCGCGCGCCTCCATGGCGCGGGCACGATCGAGTGCCAGCTCGCCTTCGCTCACGATAGCATCGGCAAGTGTCCGCTCCTCGGAGGACAGAGCATCGGACTCGGCGACAATAGCAAGCACCCCCACCACCGAGGCGGGATCGCCCGCGCGTACCATGGTGTCGCCCGAGCGCACCGTCAGGTAGATGCCGTAGAACGCCGAGCCACCAAAGGTGGCGTCGAGCGGTGTTCCCACGTAGACCGAAGCCGAGAGCAGCGGCGGCATCTGGGGTGCCAGCTGATGCAGCGGCGCGGCATCGCCCACGGCCGTATACGTCGCGCGCGGCAGCAGGTCATCGCCCTCGGCGTCGGCGCTGTACCACACGACCGGACAGCCCGAAAGACGCGCCAGCTGTGTGGCCACAGCATGCACAATCTGCTGCTCGTCGGCGCAGCGCTGCAGCATGCGATTGGTCTCGAGCACCATCTGCGTGCGGCGATCGCTTGCCGCGGCCTGCGCCAGGGCGCGGCGCAGGGCCAGAGCGATCGAGCTTGACACGAGCGAGACCGCGAACATGATGAAGAACATGCCCGGATGGATGTGGTCGATAAGCGTTAAGGAGTAACGCGGCTCGATAAACAAAAAGTTGTAGAGCGAAACGGCGGCGGCAGAGCTCAGCAGACAGTACAGGCGGCTCCAGGTAAAAAATGCGCACAGCTGCACCGCAAGCACATACACAATCATGATGCTCGGGGCAAGACCGGGGCGGTCGAGCACCGCTCCGACAACCGTCGCGGCCGCGAGCAACCCCGCCACCACGCAGGTGTCGTACAGAGGGCCGCGCCGCGTCTGCGTCGAGCGCCTCCACCAAAAACTGTCGGCAAGATCGCCATCCGAGCGAACATCCATCGACACCGCGCCCTCCCTCAAAAACAAAAACCACCACGAAGGGCACCTTTGTGGTGGTTTTCCCTCGTGGTGGTTCCTAGTGTAAAGCCTTTACAACCTGCGGTCGCTAGACAAACAGCACGTGCGCGAGCA
The DNA here is from genome assembly GCA_900550735.1 of uncultured Collinsella sp. Lineage (GTDB taxonomy): Bacteria > Actinomycetota > Coriobacteriia > Coriobacteriales > Coriobacteriaceae > Collinsella. The sequence continues at coordinate 5,671 of URTD01000005.1, read as the reverse complement.
GGGCACATACGCACGCCGCGGCAAATACCAACGCCACAACTGAGATCACGCGATCGGCGATATCCATGTTGGCTCGGTTCGTAAAGAACTGGTCCTCGGCGGCGTCGATACCCGCCTCGCGCACATCAAGTGTCCTTGCATCCATGTTTACCTCCCCGGCTTTCATTTCATCCATCGATGATCAACTCCGTGTAGCCCGCTGGCGACTACGGGCGCTCGTTGGGAGCCAGGCGCTGCATCTTGTTCACGGCCTTGAACTTGGTGAACAGCGGCACGTACTCAAAGCTCACGTTGGAGTTCTCCAGGCCGTACCAACGCGCGGGCGTGCCGGCGGCGCGGCGGATGATGTACTTGAGCGTAATGGCCGTGCGCTCGCTGGGCTCCACGTCGCTCTCGGGCGCCAGCAGCTTGCGAATCATGACGAACTTGAACGTACCGATGTTGCCCGGGTCCTTGTAGACCGAGTAGTCGTGCTTTTGCGGCGGCAGCTCACCGGTGGCGGCAAGGTCCTGAACGACCTGACGCAAGTAAGCATTGACGCGCTGGTTGACCTTATAGCCCAGGTACAGATGCACGCGGAAGACGTAGTCGGTATCGAACGTCTCGACCGAATAGGCAAACGTATACGGCTCGTCCATGGTCTCGACGTTCACGAACCACCAGGCGCGAGCGCGCTTGGGGTGCTTGTCCAAGATCGAGTAGACGATATCGCGGTCGATATAGTCGGTGTTAGTGTCCTTGGTCAGGTACACGATGTTGTCGCTCAGGCGCTCGTAACGGTCGTCGTCGCGCAGGCGCTTGAGCTGCGGCAGGTAGCTGCGCAGCGGCAGCAGCGTAAACTGGCGCTGCTCGACCGCCGTGCCGTTGTACCAGCACACCATGATGCTCATGATGAGCGCGGCCATAAGGATGGTGAAGTAGCCGCCATGGAAGAACTTGGTGAGCGAGCTCACAAAGAAGAAGCCCTCGAGCATGAGGAAGAAGGCGACGAAGATCCACGGCGCAACCTTGAGCTTGCGCTCCACGTGCAGATAGAAGAAGAGCAGCAGCGTCGTGCACATCATGGTGAGCGTAATGGCCAGACCGTATGCGGCCTCCATGTGCGCCGAGTTCTGGAACAGCAGCACCACGATGACGCAGCCCACGAGCATAACGTTGTTGACCATGGGGATGTAGAGCTGGCCCTTGGTCTCGGCAGGATAGAAGACCTGCATGTGAGGCATGAGGTCCAGGCGGCTGGCCTCGGATACCAGCGAGAAGGCGCCGGTGATGAGCGCCTGCGAGGCAATGATGGCCGCGACGGTGGAAAGGCCGACGGCAAAGGGACGCAGGCCCGGGGCGAGCATCTGGTAGAAGGGGTTGAGGTCGGCGATACCCATGAGCTCCGGGTTGCCGGCATTGTTGATGAGCCACGCGCCCTGGCCCATGTAGGACAGCAGCAGGCAGCACTTAACGAACGGCCAGGTGGCGTAGATATTGCCGCGCCCCACATGGCCCATGTCGGAGTAGAGTGCCTCGGCACCGGTGGTGGCAAGGAAGCAGCTGCCCAAGATCATGATGCCCGCATGGTTGTTGGGGCTCAGCAGAAAGCCGATGCCACGCAGCGGATTGAGGCACAGCAGCACCGTGGGATGCTGAAGGACAAAGAACAGGCCCGTACCGCCCAGGAACAAAAACCACAGCGTCATGATGGGGCCAAAGGCGCGACCGATCTTGGCCGTGCCGATGCGCTGCACCAAGAAGAGTACGATGATGATGGCGAGCGTGATGGCGACAACGCGGCCCTGGTCGTCACCGAGCACGGCATGAACCGCCGGGATGGTGCGTAGGCCCTCGATAGCCGTAGTCACGGTGACGGCAGGCGTGAGGATGCCATCGGCGAGCAGCGCGGCGCCGCCCAGCATAGCGGGGATGATGAGCCACTTGCCACAACGCTTGACCAGGCTGTACAGGGCAAAGATGCCGCCTTCGCCGTGGTTGTCGGCGCGAAGCGAGATCAGCACGTACTTGACGGTCGTCAGCAGCGTGACCGTCCACACGACAAGGGAGAGCGCGCCGAGCACGAACTCCTCCGTGACGCTTCCGATGCCGCCGTTGCCGGCGACGAGCGCCTTGGTTACATACATGGGGCTGGTGCCGATATCGCCATACACCACGCCCAGCGTGACGAGCATCGCCGAGATGCTCACGGGAATCGCAGCGTGCGAAGCTGCCTCCTTGGCCTTTTGTTCCATAAGCCGGTTTCCTCCCAACTTTAACGTTCGAGGGGATTATAGGTAATCGGCCCATGTTTGAATGGCACCGTTTTCCCAGCTAGACAAACATTTATACGGCCTTTAGGTCACCGCGGTGATATGGGATGTGACAAAGGGACTGCCCCTTTGTCACATCCGTCATTTTCCAAGCCAGTTTTTTAACCACCACTCCATGGAGCGGCTCATCTCGGCCATAAAGGGACTGGTATGTTTGCGGGTGTAGATATCCACCACGCGCTCGCCCGCCTCGTGGGCGTGCGGTCGAAACATCGCATCCATCTCGGCCACCTGCGCATCCATAGTCGCGGTATCCGCACGACGATAGCGTTCCTCGTGCACCAGGTTCATCACGGGATGCGCGATCGCCGGACGCTCCTTTCGGGGCGTGCCGATGATGAGCATCGACAGCGGCATGGTATAGAGCGGCAAATCCAGCAGCGCGGCAACTTCCTCGGCGTTCTCGATGACATCGCCGATATAGCAGCTCCCCAGCCCCAGGGCCTCGGCGGCAACCACGGCGTTTTGGGCGGCGATCACGGCATCCTGCGCCGCGATGGCAAAGTCGCCCAGACCCGGCGCACGACGGGGCGACTTGCCCGTGCGCTCTGCAAACTCGGGCTCAAAGCAGCCCACATGCTCAAACAGATCGATCCACTTGGCATAGTCGACTACAAATATAAGTGCCCAGGGCGCCTTGGCGATCATGGGCTGATGGTCACACAGGTCGGCCAGACGGTCCAGCCTGGCCTGCTCGCGAATGCTCACGATGGAATACATCATCATGGCGCCCGCCGACGGTGCGCGACTCGCCGCATGTAAGATCGCCGCCCGCTGCTCGTCGGTCACCGCTACGGGACGGTCGTTGTCATCGCGCGCAAAAGCGCGCGTGGACGAACGGTGCTCCAAAATGTCCAGCACCGCATTGCCCGAAGTCTCGACCGGATAGCCGCACGTATCCACGACCGCAGCTCCGTCGCCGCCCATGTCCGCCTTGCAACCCTGCTCACTCATCGCCCTACCCTCGCCATTTCTTTAAGGAGCCTTTACGTTTCCGTGTAATTCCCGTCCATTATCGCGCAGGTCGCCACTACATTGCGCAACACTGCCACATGCGCGCGTTAATATGGCTGGTTGTGTGCAGCCACCAAATGCGGCGCATAGCTTGGTAACAATCGGGTACCCCCCCCGCTTTCGTTGGTTTTAAGTTTGTGAGGAGTCTGAGCATGTTTGCAGCCGCTATCTCGCTCGTCGGTCTTGCGGCGACCGTCCACTTTGTTTTACGTGAGATCAAGACCGTCAAGGCACAGTCGGGCACCGTTGCCAAGGGCGCTATCGCCTGGAGCGTCGCCTTCGGTCTGTTCCAGGTCTTTTTGACTATTTGGGGCGCCGTGGGCCTCGTCGCCCAAAACGAGCCACTCGCCTTTGTGATGCTCATCCTGACCAATGCCATTCTCACTGGCTGCGCCTGGGCCAGCATCGCCCGCGACCGCATCGCCCCGCGCGTTTTCGCGCTCGCTGCTACCGATGCCCCCGCCCCCACCGGCAAGCTCGCCCGCCTGCGCGGTGCCTTTGTGGGCCGCCCGCTCGTCGCCGCCGTCTTGTGCCTGCTGCTCGCCGGCGTCTTTGCGCTGCTGGGCATGGAGGTCTCGTCCAACCACGACTTTACCTGGGTCTACCCCCTGTGCATCCTGCTCGAATGGGCCATCATCACCACGCTCATGGTCGGCCTGTTCTTCCTATTCCAGCGCCACGGCGCAGCTCCCGCGGTCCTGGCCTTTGCCCTCTTTGTCCTGGGCATTGCCGAGTTCTTCGTCATCACGTTTAAATCCATGCCCATCCAGCCGGGCGACCTTTCGGCCATCTCCACCGCCGCCGCGGTCGCCGGCAACGGCTACACCTTCTCGATCTCGCTGTTCTGCGTGTTGTCCATGGGCTTTACCGCCATCGCCATGCTGCTGTGCGAGTACGCCGGCCTGGCAGCACCGCACCGTCAGAAGGGTGCCGCCAACGCCAAGCGTATGCTGCTCACCAACCTGCTCGTGGCTGTGCTGTGCCTGGGCGGCGTGACCGCACATGTCACGCTCGTCGACTACTACAACACCCTCGGCATCACCGTCTACACCTGGCGTCCGCTCGAGAGCTACTGGCGCGAGGGCTACCTGCCCGCTTTCATTAGCGCAGCGCAGTCCATCAAGCCGCCCAAACCCGCCGACTACTCCGTCGACGATGCCAAGGCCACGCTCAAAAAGTACGCCAAGGCCTACGACAAGTCCGACGCCGCCAAGAGCGACGAGCGCACCGCCGCAAAGGAGCAGTTCGACAGCGAGAAGCCCACGGTCATCGCCATCATGAACGAGACCTTCTCGGACCTATCCATCTACCAGAACATGCACGCCGGCTACGAGGGTCCGCAGTACTTTAAGAGCCTGTCCAACTGCCTCAGCCGCGGCAAGCTTTACGTGAGTGCCTACGGCGGCGGCACCGCCAATACCGAGTTTGAGTTTATGACCGGTAACTCCATGGCCAACCTGGGGTCGGGCGTCTATCCCTATACCATCTACAACATGGAGACGACCGAGAATCTTGCCGAGCAGTTCAAGTCGCTCGGATATTCCACCACGGCCATGCACCCCAACCACGCCACCAACTGGAACCGCGAGAACGTCTATAAGGACTTTGGCTTTGACAAGTTCCTGTCCATCAACGATTTCCAGGGCGCCGATACCCTGCGCGGCATGGTGACCGACCAGGCGACCTACGACAAGATTCTTGAGCTGCTCGACCAGAACGCCGATCCGCAGTTTATCTTCGACGTGACCATGCAGAACCACTCGGGCTACGACACGGGCCTGCTGCCGGTCGACAAGCAGATGCATCTCAACATCGACACAACCGACCTGGACGCCAAGACCGTTGAGGACGGCACGCTGTCCGATGTCGACGAGTACGTCTCGTGCATCGAGCAGTCCGACCAGGCGCTTCGCTACTTCCTCAACGCCCTGAGCAAACTCGATCGCAAGGTGGTCGTGGTGTTCTGGGGCGACCACCAGCCGTTCTTCCCGTCCAAGTTCAACGATAAGTGGTTTACCGGCGAGGACGATGCCACGCACCAGGAACGTCTGTGGCAGACCGACTACATCATCTGGGCCAACTACGACGTTGCCGGCTGCGACCAGACGAGTGAGGTCGACGACCTGTCCACCAACTACCTGTCCACGCAGCTCATGCAGCTGATTGGCGCCCCGCTGACTGACTACCAGAAAGCGCACATGACGCTGCGCGAGTCGCTGCCCGCTATCAACTCCGTGGGCTACGAGGACGCCAGCTACTTCGCCCGGGCGTTCAAGAAACGCACCGGCATGACCCCCACCCAGTATCGCCGTCAGGCTGGCCAGAAGGCAAAGGCCGACCCGGAG